>NZ_JBHVTL010000001.1:405298-498833 GCF_042884635.1 Kitasatospora sp. NPDC058115 | reverse complement strand
CTCGCCGTCCGCCGCCTCCGCGCGCTCCGCGGCCGCGCCCTCCGCCGGGGCCGGGCCCGGCGCCACCGCGCCCGCGCCCGCGCCGCCGCCCGGTGCCTCCGGCGCGGCCAGGCCCGGATCGCCCTCCAGAATCCGCCGGTGCAACTGCTCCAGCTCCGCCCCCGGCCCCACCCCCAGCTCCGCCAGGAACAGTTGCCGCACGCCCCGGAACACCGCCAGCGCGTCCGCCTGCCGCCCGGCCTGGTACAGCGCGCGCATCAGCAGCCCGTACGCCCGCTCGTGCAGCGGGTGCTCGGTGGTCAGCGCGGTCAGCTCCGGAATGCACCGCGAGTAGCGGCCCAGCGCCAGGTCCAGGCCGATCCGCTCCTCCAGCAGCGTCAGCCGCAGCTCCTCCAGGCGCTGGCGGTGCCGCTCCGCGAACGGCCCGGGGATCCCGGCCAGCGGCTCGCCCTGCCACAGCTCCAGCGCCTGGTTGAGCAGGTCGCGGGCGCGCAGCGGCTCGGCGCGGGCGGTCCGCTCCGCCTCGGCGGCCAGCGCCTCCGCCTGCGCCGCGTCCACCGCCAGCTTCGGCAGGACCAGCCGGTAGCCGTCGCCCATCGAGACCAGGACGCTGCCCGCCGCCTTCTCCCCGGGCTCGCCGCCCTCCCCGGGCTCCGCCGGCTCCACGGCGTCGAGCACCTTGCGCCAGCGCCACGCGTACGTCCGCACGGTGGTCATCGCCGCGCTCGGCGGCTCCTCGCCCCACAGCGCCGCGATCAGGTCCGTGGCGCTCGCCGAATGGCCGGGCCGCAGGAGCAGCACGGCCAGCATCGCCTGCTGCTGCGGGCTGCCCACCTTGAGCGCCGTCGCGCCGCGGTGAGCCCGCATCAGACCCAGTACGGAAAAACGGAGATCGCCCATCCTGCCCCCTGCTGCCCAAGGACAGTGCCCGCCCCGCTCGTGCACATGTCAGCTTCTCTGTGACGTAATCAACCACCAGGCCGTGCGCGGTGTCGAGGCTCCGTTGAGCCTGTGGTGACCGCGCGTTGAACCCGCCCGGCCACAATCACCGTGCGGGGCATCCGGAGACGGTCCGGTCCGCCCCCCTTCACCTCCCGCGACCGGGTACCCCCAGTAACCGGTCGTGATCGCCCCCGCCCTCGGCCGTCGGCGGCGTCGGGCGCCATGACGATACCTTCGGAGGCGGACGTCCGTGAACACCGCTTTGCTGTACAACTTGCTCGACGTCGACCCGGCCGACGGGCCGGCCGAACTGCTCCACCGCGCCCGCGGCAGCCGTCACCTGCCCCACCTCGTGCTCTCCGCCCTGGCCCGCGAGGACGTCCGGATGGGCGAGCCCGCCCGTGCCGAACTGCGCCGCGCCCGCACCCGTGCCGACCACTACGCCCGCCTCGCCCACGACCTCGCCCGCTCCACCGGAGTGCGGGCGATCCACGGCATCCCGCTGGCCGGCTACTACCCGTCAGGCCTGCTTCGGCCCCAGGCCTCCCTGGACCTGGTCGCCCCCGGGGAGGCCGCGCTCTGGCAGGCCGTCGTCCGCCTGGTCACCGACCACCCCGTGGAGACCATCGACGTCACCCTCCTCGGCGACCGCCCGCACCACACCGCGGTCACCGTCCGCTGGCCCGCCGAGGACCCGTTGCTCGACCCCTGGTACCGCGTCGACCTCACCACGGCCGCCCTCCCCGGCGACCACGCCGGCGTGCCGGTCCGCCCCTACCTCGTCGCGGACGACCACGTCGAGTGCCTGATCGCCCTCGCCGAGGCCCACCTGCACACGCCCGCCGGAGCGGAACTCGACCCGCTCACCCTGCTCGACCTCTCCTGTCTCACCCACCAGCCCTTCGAACCCGCCGAGACCGCCGCCGTCCTGGCCGCCTACCGGCTGGCCCCCGAGGCCGCCGCCCTGCTCGACCTCGCCGCCCCGCGCCTGCCGCTCGGCACCCTCGCCGCCGTCCGCACCGCCCTCACCCCGGAACTCGCCCCCGAGCGCCGCCGCCGCACCGACGCCGCCACCACGGCCCCCCGCCCGAACCCCCGCCACGGCACCCTGCTGCGCCGCACCGTCATCCGCCACACCTGGGACGAGGCCCGGCTGCTCCCCGCCCCCGGCAGCACCACCCTGCTGCTCACCCCGGTCGCCGACTACCTCCTCGGCCCGGCCGACCGCACCACCGCCCTCGCCGCCCTCCACGAGTGGGACGCCGTTCAGTAACCGATCTCCTCCGCCTCGCTCAGATCCTCCACCCGCACCGGCCGCAGCCCCTCGAACCACACGGCCACCCCGAACGGCTCGCCGATCGGCAGGTCCCCCTCCGCGAACCGCAGCATCCACCCGTCGACGTAGACGTTCACCTCGGGCGAGTCCAGCGCCGCCGCCTCCTCCGTCACCCCCAGCTCGGCACACGCGAACCGCCGCGCCCGCTCCACCACCTCGTCCAGGTGCGCCAGCACCTCCGCGAGCCCGTCGAGATCCACCGCCCCGACGTCCTCACCCGCCTCGACCATGACGTTGACGTCCACCTCCCACCGCTCCGGCTCGGCGACCCCCCACACCACCAACCCACCCGGCCCGTCGCACACGTGCACCAGCGGTCCCACGTTCATCCTTCGATCCCCGCCCGTCGAAACGCTTCCGCCGCGGCCCCGCGCACGCCGGTGGCGTCGCGCCCGGCCGCTTCCAGGGTGACCGCCAACTCCTCCAGCGCCTCCCCGTGCGAGTGGTGGTCGCCGATCTCCGCGTAGGCCGTCACCGCCCGCTCACCTGCATCGATCGCGGCCGCGATCTCCCCGCGATCACGCAGGGTGGCGTTGAGATTGTCCCACGCCACGGCTTCGTGGCGGCCGTGTCCAAGGCGCTGGAACATCGTCAAGGCGGTACGGAAAGCGGCCTCGGCCTCCTCGAAGCGGTCCTGGGCGTGGAGCACGGCGCCGAGGCTGTTCCAACCGGTGGCGATGTCGTACGGCGTGTCGAGGCGACGGTAGATGGCCAGCGCGGTGCGGACGGCCTTCTCCGCGTCCGTGTAGCGCCCTTGGACCAGGAACACGTCGGTGAGGTTCTCCCAGGCCGCGGCTTCGTAGTAGTCCTCACCCAGGCGCTGGAACGCTTTCAGGGCGGTGCGGAACGCTCGCTCGGCCTGTCCGGGACGTCCGAGATCGCTGAGCGCGACGCCGAGGTTGATCGAGGCCCCCGCAATGCCCCTGTCCTCGCCGGTCGCCTCTGCCGAATCGCACGCTGCGCGGCACACGGCGAACTTGTCCTCGTGGAGCCGCCGGAGCACTTGGTACTCCAGCAGGTTGGTGGACAGGTCGATGAGGAGGTCGTGTCGGCCCACGGCGTGCGCCGCGTAAACACTGGCGACCAGGTTGAGGTATTCGGCGTCCAGCCACCGCAGGGCCTGCGTGAGGCCGCCGAACCGGTCCCGGTTTCCTTCGATGGCGGGGTCCAGATGGAGGTCGGCGTCTCTGGAGGTGTCCAGATAGAAGGTGAACAGCCGCGCCAGCGCCGCGGCGGTCCCTTCCGGATGCCGCTGAGCCAGCTCGCCGGCGTAGGCCCGCACCAGGTCGTGCATGCTCCACCGGCCGGTCTCCGGGTCCTGCCGGAGCAGACTGGCCCTCTGCAGTTCGGCGAGGCGGGTCCGGACATTGCCCACCCCGGCGAACGCGACAACGGTCTCGGTGGCCAGATCCGGCCCCGGGTTGACCGACAGCAGCCGGAACAACTCCTCCTGCGGGGGCGTCAGCCGCCGCACCGACCGTTCCAGGACCGCCCGGACCGTCCGCGTGCCGTCGTCCAGCAGGTCCAGCCGCTCCTTCGGGTCGGCCAGTTCTTCGGCCAGCTGCCCCGGCCTCAGGCCACGGTCGGCCACCAGCTGCGCGGCGGCGATCCGCAGCGCCAGCGGCAGGTACCCGCAGAGTTCGGCGACCCGCCCGGCGCCCTGGGGATCGTCGGCGAGCCGGGTGTCCTTGGGGAGCGTCGTCCGCACCGTGACGTCCAGCAGCTCGACGGCCCGGCCCGCCGGCAGCACGTCCAGGTCGACCAGACACGCACCGACGGCGGACAGGTCGTCCCGGGAGGTGACCAGCAGCCGGTGCGGCCCGTCTCCGGGCACCAGCCGCTCGAACTGCTCCACCCGCGAGGCGTTGTCGGCGACCACCAGCACCCCTTCCCCGTGCCCCGCCCGCAGGGCGAGCTGGGCGCGGTAGACGGCGGCGCGCTGGTCGTGGTCCGGCGGGATCAGATCCGGGTCCACGCCCAGCTGCCGCAGCACCCCGTCCAGCACCTGCCCGGCGTCCAGCGGCGTGTCGTCGTAGCCGCGCAGGTCCAGGAAGACGGCCCCGGCGAAGGCGCCGGCGGCCAGCGCGGCGTGGGCGGTCGCCAGGGCGAGCGTCGTCTTGCCGATGCCGCCCATGCCGCGCACCGAGGCGACCACGACGGCGGTCCCGGCGTCCTGCCCGAGCAGGTCGAGCAGCCCGCGGAGGTCCGCCTCCCGCCCGGTGAACCCGGCCGGGACGGCGGGCGGCGGCGCGATCACCGGCAGCCCGGGCGCCGGCTCCGGCCGCCGCTCCTCCGTCGCCCGGTCCAGGCGCTCGACCACGTTCACCAGCGCCGTGTACTCGCCCTTCCAGTGGGCGAGTTCCGTCCGCGCGGCGCTCAGGACCCTGGTGTTCCGCTCGTCGTACACCCGGCACGCCGAGACGAACGCCGACACGACCTCCCAGGGGTGCAGCCGGTGGACACCGGCCCGCCCCTTCTGCAGTTCGCTGATGACCGTCTTCGTGAGCCGCCCGCCGGTGTCGGCCTCGATCAGGCGCGGTCCGTCGGGATCACCCGCGTCCCTGCGCAACTGGTCGAGCCGCTGCCCGAACTCCCGCAGTGCCTGCTGCGCCTCCCGGCTCGCCCCTACGGCCACGCCCCGCCCCTCGCCCGTCGCACCCGGTCCGCGATCCTCCGCCGACCGGCCTCCCAGCGTAGTGCCGGGCGGCGGCGCCGGGCTCCCCGCTCCGCGATCCTCCGGATCCGTCCGCGATCGCCCTCGACCACCCCTCCCGACCGGGACCGTGACGTCCGGCCGACCGGCCAGGACACCCACGCACCCACCACCAGGGAGGCCCCGATGCCCCGCAGGAAGCGCCCCACCCCGCCCACCACCCCCACCCCGCCCACCACCCCCACCCCGCCCACCGCCCCCACCCCTGTCCCCGGCCCCGGTCACCCCCACCTCCCCACCGAACTCGCCAAGGCCGCCACCGCCGGCACCGCCCGCGCCCTCGCCGCCTGGCTCCTGGAGCGGCTGACCACCTTTCTGGACTGACCCGGGTCGTACGCTGAAGGGCACCAGGTTTCTGCGACGGGAGGCGTGCGGCATGGCGGAGCAGCGGGCGGAGCTCGGGGTGATCGGCGGGTCGGGGCTGTACGCGCTGCTCGACGACGTGGCCGAGGTGGCGGTCGGGACTCCGTACGGGCCGCCCAGCGACTCGCTGTTCGTCGGGGAGGTGGGCGGCCGGCGGGTGGCGTTCCTGCCCCGCCACGGCCGGGGGCACGGGATCGCGCCGCACCGGATCGACTACCGGGCGAACCTCTGGGCGCTGCACTCGCTCGGGGTGCGCCAGGTGCTGGGGCCGTGCGCGGTGGGCGGGTTGCGGCCGGAGTACGGGCCGGGGACGCTGCTCGTGCCCGACCAGTTCGTGGACCGCACCGCCGCCCGGGCGCAGACCTTCTACGACGGCGTGCCGCTGCCGGACGGTTCGGTGCCGGGCGTGGTGCACGCGCCGATGGCGGACCCGTACTGTCCGGCGGGGCGGGCTGCGGTGCTGGAGGCGGCGCGCGGGGCCGGCTGGGAGCCGGTGGACGGCGGCACGCTGGTGGTGATCGAGGGGCCGCGGTTCTCCACCCGGGCCGAGTCGCGCTGGTTCACCGCCAACGGCTGGTCGACGGTCGGCATGACGGGCCACCCGGAGGCCGTGCTGGCCCGTGAACTCGCGCTCTGCTACACCTCGCTGAACCTGGTCACCGATCTGGACGCGGGTGTGGAGAGCGGTGCGGGCGTCACCCACGCCGAGGTCCTGGAGGCGTTCGCCCGCAACGTCGACCGGCTGCGGACCGTCCTGTTCGCGGCGCTGGAGGCCCTGCCGGCCACCCGCACCTGTCCGTGCGCCCACGCTCTCGACGGCTTCACCCCCGGCCTGCCCGGCGTGCCGGGGGAGTAGTCCCCCGCAGCCCCGCTCACGCCCCCGCGTGCACGTACGCCGCCCACAGCTGCGGCCGCTCCGGCAGGCGGCGCCGCAGCTCGCGGACGGTGTGGTGCAGGGCGAGCGCGCTCGCCGAGGGGTCGCCGTCCCCGGCGGTGACGCGCCGGTAGAAGTCGCGGGTGACCTGCTCCGCGTGTTCGCCGTCGATCTCCCACAGCGTGCCGACGACCTGGGGGAACCCGGCGAGCAGGAAGGCGCCGGTGATGTGGATCGCCTCGTCGCTGAGCCGCTCCGAACTGCGCGCCGTGCCGCAGGCCGTGAGGAAGGCCAGCCGGGCGGCGTCGGGCCGGGCGCGGCAGATCTCCAGGACGGAGAGCTGTTCGCCGCTCGGCAGGTGGAGCCGGGCGCCGGACGGCTCGTCGGGGTCGGTGGCCGCGTGGCAGCCGAAGTGCGCCCACCTGGTCCCGCCGAGTGCGCCGAGCACGGCGGCGCGGGTGGCCGCCGCGCCGACCAGCGGCGCGGGCGCGCCGAGCAGCCCGGCCGCGTAGCGGGCCGCCGCCGCGACGCCGGGCAGTTCGTCCTCGGGGACGGCGACCAGCAGCGCGTTCGCGTACCCGGCGTCCCCGGCACCGTCCCCCGAACCGGCGTCGGCGCGGGCCCCGGCCCGGGCGCGCGCGTACGCCAGGGTCTGGAAGCCGGGCACGTAGGACGACACGACCGCGTCCAGCGCGGCCCCGCAGCCCCGGCCGCCGCTCCCGCAGTCCGCCGACGCCGGAGCGCACTGGGCGGCGTGCAGCGGAAGGGCGTTGAACACCCCGGTCGGCACCCACCAGATCCTCGGCCACGCCCCGCCCTCGGGCACCGCCCCGGCGGTCCCGAGGTGGTCGAGCACGGGCCGGACGACCTCGTGCCACGTCCAGGACAGGCAGCGCCGCACGGTCGCCGAGGCGCGCACCAGCACCGCGGGCGAGGGCCGGGCCCAGCCCCGGGCGTTGATCGCGTCGACGGCCTCGCGCAACTGCCGGGCGCGCTCCGTCACTTCCGGCGTCTCCGGGGCGAGCAGCAGCGCCGTGATCCGCTCCCCGGTGACGACGACGGCGTGGCAGTGCCCGGGCCCCTGCTGGAGCAGCACCACCGGGCCGTCCTCGGCCAGGTGGCGCAGCCGCTCGGCGGTGAGCGGTCGCAGGAATCCCTCGAAGCCGGGCAGCCGGCGGATCCGCCCGATGAGGTCGTCCAGCGCCCGCGAGGCGTGCAGCGCGTCGAGCCTGGCCCGCTCGGGAAGGACCTCCGGGTGCGGCCCGGCGATCTCGTCGGTGATCCACTCGAACGCTTCGGCCGCTTCCGGGTGGGCGGCCCGCAGCTCGCTCACGTCGACCCGCGCCTCGATCCGCCGGGCCAGCAGCAGCCCGCGCCCGCGCTCCAGCAGCTCGACCGCCCGGTCGACCTCGGGTCCGTCGATGACGCCGAGTCCGGTCTCCACCAGCATGTTCCGCTGCCCCGCGCCGCTCCACCGTCCGGGCGCGTGGCCCGGATCCATGACGAGTTCCACGAACCGCCGGGGCGCCTTTCCGAGGGTGATCGCCATCAGCACCAGGTCGGTGATGCCCCGCAGGTCCCCGTCGAAGGAGACCAGCGCGTGTTCCGCCGACTGCTGGTCGCTGCCCCGGTCGGTGACCTGGGGCAGCAGCTCGACGGCGGTCTCGATGTGGTCGAGGGCCGCGTCGATCCCGCCGCCCTGTTCCGGCGGGCGCCGCACCGCACCGGCCGCCGCACCGATCGCGTTGTGGGCCCGCATCCAGGCGGGCAGCGTGGGGATGCTCGGGAAGGGGGCCTCGCCGGTCCCGGCCGAAGGGCCGAGGACGTCGCCGAGGACGGCGGAGAAGCCCTCCGCGGAGAAGAGGGCCAGGGGGTCGCGCTCGGCCGCGGCGTCCAGGAGCCGCGGGAGTTCCTCGGAGCTCGCCCCGGCCATGGTGACGAACGCGCGCAACCCCTCGACGAGGGCCCCGGGAGCCTCCGGGGCGATGACGTCGACGACCCGACGGGCCTCGTCCAGCAGCGGCGGCAGCCCTGCCGGGTCCTGCCGGCGGACGATCAGGGCCCGTTGGACGAGCACCCTGGTGTAGGTCAGCGCGGCGTTCAGCCGGTGGGGGTGGCCGGGCGGGCAGGCCTCGAACGTCTCGCGGCACCGCTCCACCTGGTCGTCGGTGATGGAGCTCTTCGGGCCGCCACCGGGACCCACCGCGTCGAGCAGATTCAGGTAGTTGTCGCCCGCCCGGTCCAGCCCGAGCCGCGCGGCGGCCGGGTCGTCGCCCGCCCGGGCGGCGAGCTCCTGGAGCCGCAGGGCCGCCTGCCGGGCCCGTTCGAGCTGGGCCGGCTCGTGGCCCAGGAGGTAGTTCTGCAGCGCACCGTGGAGTTCCATGACGGCCGTCGAGGACGCCGACTCGATGTCCGAGGGTCCGCCCCCGTTGCCACCGTCGCCACCGGTGCCGACGGTCCCGGCGCGCCGCGCGGCCGCCTCGGCCCGCACCGCCGCCGCCTCGCGGGCGGCCTCCGGGTCGAACCGCAGGGCCGAGATCAGCGTCAGCGTCCAGGCCAGGGCGTCGTCGGCCGCGGGGTCGCGCTCGGGGGAGTGCGCCCGGGCGTAGCGCAGGAGCGTCACGATCTCGTCGGCCGACGTCAGGTCGCGCGAGGCCGCGCCGTGGGCGTACAGGGCGGTGCCCAGGGCCGCGGACAGCCGCGCGCGGTCCGGGGAGTCGCCCTCGGGGAGACCGGCCAGGAGGTCCCGCAGCACCGCGACGTTCTCGGCGAGGGTGCCGGGGTCGCCGGGACTGCGGTCGGTCCGCCCGGCGAGGTCGGTGATGCGGGACAGCATGGCGGCCGAGGCGGCCAGCTCCGGATCGTCGAAGCCGCCGTCCGGCCGGGCGAGGACGGCCATGGCGGCGGCGTACGGCAGGGCGAGTTCGTAGTGGCCGGAGCCCAGCGCGGTGGTCAGCGGGGTGCCGGGCGGAGCCGCGGCCGCCGCCTGCCGGCCCAGCGCCCGGGCCTCGGCGTCCAGCCGCGCCGCCCGCGCGGGGTCGGACGGGCGCAGCTGTCCGGCCCGCAGACCGAGCAGGGAGGCGAGCACGGCGTCGTAGGCGTAGCGGCGCGGGTGGTCCGGGGCCACCGGGGCGAGTGCGGTGCGGAACCGTTCGATCCGCTCGTCGGTGACCGGCCCGTCGTCGGGCGACGCCGCGATGGAGAGCACCTCCATCGCGATGACCGGCGGTCCGTCCGAGCGCTCGTAGGCGTCCCGCACGAAGGCGAGCGCCTCCTCGGGCGCCAGGTCACCGGCCTCCGCCCCGTCCTGCGCCCCCGGCTCCCGGGCCCGCAGTTCGGCGGCCTCGCCTGCCGCCCCCTCGTCGCCGAACACCCGGGCGAGCGTCTCCAGGGCCTCGGCCAGGACACCGGCGACGGCACCGCGTTGCGGATTTCCGGCCGGGGTGGCGGCGAGGGCCGCGCGCAGCCGCCGGACCGCGCAGGCGACCCGGCCGTGGTCGTCGTCGGCCACCCCGCCGTTGGCGAGGGCGATCCCCATCAGCAGGTCGAACTGCCCCGGCCAGGCCGTCGCCCGGGCATGGAGCTCCCGGACGTCGCGCAGCGCCTGCACGGTGGCGGGCGGGAGCGTTCCGGGCGGCGCCGCCGCGATCAGCCGCTCGGCCTCGTCGATCGCCGGTACGCCGAGCAGCCTGGCCGCGTCCGCCACGGCACCGAGGGCCGCGGTCAGCAACGCGGCGCCCTCCGGGGGCAGCGGGCCGCCGCGCGCCTCGGCGATCAGCGCCTCGCACACCACCCGCCCGTGCCCGGCGGCGCGGGCCAGCGCGTCGGGATCGGCGGCCAGCTCGAAGCGGGCCGCCTCGAAGCGGAAGGCCTGCAACTGCGCCACGGGGTCCGACGCGTGCTCCGGCGGCAGCAGGCTCCGCGCCAGGCCCGACCAGGCGAGCGCGCGGTCCAGCGCGGCCCGCCGGACGTCCTCGGCGGTGTCCGGCGCGAGCGCGAACTCGCCGTGGGTGTCGGCCACCAGGAGCGCGAACCGTGCGTCGTGCAGCGGATCGGCGGCGTCGAAGCCGGCCTTGAACGGCTCGGGGAACACCGCCGACGCGGGTGCGCGGGGGTACAGGAAACCGAAGGTGAAGCTCATGACGGCGGTGTTGCGGCCCGCGTCCGGATCGGCGGGGCCGGTGTGCCGCAGGCAGAACGTCCAGAAGACCAGGTTGACCGCCGCGAGGTCGACCTCGCCCGCCGGGTCGGCCGTCACCTCCCGCAGCAGCGCCAGCGCGTCCTGCGCGGCCTCCGGAAGCCGCAACGCGGCCCCGCCCGAGGTGCTCTGAGCCGCCGACAACCGTGCCGCCACCCGATCCCGGACCTCGCCCACCGTGCCACCGTATCGTGACGTATCGTCATTCCGCAGGGATACGAAGGTACTTCCTGCGGACGAACGGAGTACGGGTGGGAAACGACGCCAAGGCGGAGCGGGTCCTCGCGGACGCCGTCGAGTACCTGTGCCGCAACGCCGGGGAGTTGCGCGACCTCCTCGGCCCCGCCTGGGACGCCCCGTTCGCCGTCGTCCGCGACACCGCACCGGCCGAACCGGCCTGGCGCGACGCCCTGCGGGCCCTGCACGAGGCGGTGGAGGCGGCCGGGGTCCCCGGCGGCATCGGCCTGCGCGCCACCCTGGGCGTCGGCGCGTGGCCCGCCGGCCCGCCCGCCCGCTCGGTCGGCCGGATCTGCCCCACCGGCCGCTGCGCCCGCGTCGACCTGCCGGAGAAGGGGCCCGCGGAGGGCCCCGATCCGCTCTGCGCGCTGACCGGCGGCCCGCTCCGCCCGGTGGACTGAGCCGCCGGTGGGCCTGCTCCTCGAACTCCAGAAACGCCTGCCGGACGGCTGGTTCCTGCGCCGGCTGCTCCCGGCCGCGCTGTTCGTCGTGGTGGCCGTGGTCGGCGGCGGACAGCTCGGCCGGGCGCACTGGTCCGACCTCGGCCGCGCCCGCGCGGGCATCGCCGGGGCGCTGCGCCCGGGCGAGGGGCCCGGCTCGAACGGCGCCGCGGTGCTGGTGCTGCTCGCCGCCGCCGCGGTGGCGGCCGCCCTCGCCGTGCCGTTCGCGGCGGGCGTGATCGGCGCGCTGGCTTCCGGCGCGTGGCCCTGGTGGCTGTCACCGCTCGGCCGGCGGCTGACCGCGTGGCGCCGGCGCCGCTGGTCACCGTCCGACGAGATCGCCCGGGAGGCCGTACGGGCCCGCGCCGCCGGCCGGGAGACGCGCGCCGCCCGCCTGGACGCGCTGCGCGCCCGGTCCGCCCCCGCCGAACCGGCCGGGCCCACCTGGTGCGGCGACCGGCTGCGGGCCACCGAGCGGCGCGTCCTGGAGACGACGGGCACGGACGTCGCCGAGGCCTGGACCGGCCTGTTCCTGGGCGCCCCCGATCCGGCCCGAGAGGCCCTGGGCGCCGCGCGCGACGCCTACGACGCTGCCTGCGAGGCCCTGGTGTGGGCCGTCGCGTTCACCGTGCTCGGCGCCTGGTGGTGGCCCTCGGCGCCCGCCGGGGTGCTGCTCGGCCTGGCCGCCTGGCGGGCGCTGCGCGGGGCCGTCGAGGCGCTCTGCCGCACCACCGAGGCGGTCGCCGCGCTCCCGCCGCCGCTCCCGCAACCGCACGACGGCCCGGAGGCGTAGGACCCTCCCCTCAGCCGTCGAGCAGGGCCCGCAGCCACCGCTCCTCGCGCTCCTCGATGTATCCGGTGTTCGCCAGCCAGGTGTCGCCGTGCCCCTCCTGCCACAGCCGCGTCCACGGCTGGACGCCGAGGCCCGCCTGCTCGCGCAGGAAGTTGTGCATGGCCCGGGTGCGCCGCCCCAGCATCGGCACCAGCCGCCGCCGTTCGTCCTCGCCGAGCCCGTAGGCGTCGACGAACGCGCGCAGCCGCCCGGCGGCGTCGGCACGCCGGAACGCCGGATCCGCGGCCAGCGGGAGGAAGCCGTGCGCGGCGTAGGCGAGGTCCCAGAGCCTGGAGCCGGGTGCGGCGGTGTCCCAGTCGATGAACGCCCACCGGCCGGTGTCCTCGTCGGCCACCAGGTTCCACGGCGCCAGGTCCTGGTGGGCGATGATCTCGCCGGCCGCCGCGGAGTCGTCCCGCATCAGCACCTGCCACCGGGCGTCGGCCGGCGGTGTGAACCCCGCCACGGCGTCGTGGAACTCCCGGATCAGCCGGGCCACCCGGGCCAGCCGGGCCACCGGGTCCAGCAGGGCGAACCGGTCCGGCCAGACCACCCGACCCGGCACGAAGTCCAGCACCTCCCGCCCCTGGTCGTCGATGCCCAGCGGCCGCGGCGCGGCCCGGAAGCCCGCCTCGTGAAGGTGCGTCAGCAGTGCGTGCACGGCGGGCGTCCACGGTCCGGCGGGCCGGCGCACCGTGTCCCCGATCCGCACGACGCCCGCGGTGGCGTTCCCGCCGGCCAGCCGCTCCTCCTCGTGGTCCCGCACGTCCCGGCGCTCCCGTTCGTCCCCGCAGTCCCGTTCGTCCACGCGCGGACCCTATCGGCCCGCACGGCCGGAAGCACCCGGATTTCGTTGCGCCCCGGCCGACTTGGCCCGAGGCCCGCTGTCTCCCGCGCCGGGATTCTGTCAGCATCACCCCATGGAGATCCGCCGCGTCACCCGCGCCGAGGACGTCCAGGCCGCCGGGCACCTCTTCGAGTCCCCGCCGCTTCCCGAGGCCACCGCGCGCTTCCTCGCGGACGAGCGCCACCACCTGCTGGTCGCCTACGTCGACGACGCGCCGGCCGCGATGGTCACCGGGGTCGAGACCACCCGCCCGGACCGGGGCACCGGGATGTTCCTCCACGAGCTGGGCGTCGACGCGCGCTTCAGCGGGCGCGGCATCGGCCCGGCGCTGACCTCGGCCCTCGCCGACCTGGCGCGCGACCTCGGCTGCTCCGGCATGTGGGTGGTCACGGAGGCGGACAACCCGGTGGCCCGCTCGGTCTACCGCAGCGCCGGGGGAGTGGCGCAGGCGGGGCCGCGGGAGGTGTTCGTCTGGTCCTTCGACCTCTTCGGCGACACCGGCGCCGCCCCCGCGTGAAACCCGGTGGCGGCCGGGCCGGCCGGCAACGATCATGGCGAGAATGAGCGAACAACCCGCACGCTGGACCACGGCGACCGTCTACCCCGACATGTGGATGGACCCGGACGACGACCCGCGCGACAACGAAGGCCCGGCCCCGGACGGTGAACTGGCGACACTGCGGGAGGCGGTCACCAACTACCGCCTCACCCTGCGCCTGAAGTGCGACGGCCTGGACGCGGAGCAGCTGGCGCGCCGCTCGGTGCCGCCGTCGACGATGTCGCTGCTCGGCCTGGTCCGCCACCTCGCCGAGGTGGAGCGCGACTGGAACAACTGGATCACCGACGACGAGCCGCTGCCCAAGCTCTACGGCCCGCGGGACTCCGACTTCGACAGGGCCGTCGCCGACCGGGCCGTGGTGGACGCCGCCTTCGCCGACCTGGAGCGCGAACAGGCCGCCCTGGACGCCACCCTCGCCCGGCACTCCGAGGACCTCGGCGTGCGCCTGGGCCGGGAGAAGCTCGCCGTCCGCGAGGTGATGGTGCACATGATCGACGAGTACGCCCGCCACTGCGGCCACGCCGACCTGCTGCGCGAGTGCGTGGACGGCCGCGTCGGCCAGTAGCCCGGACCGGGACGGCCGGAGGGGCGGGCGCCCCTCTGCTCGCTGTTCCGCCCACCAGCTCCGCCGCCGGGGCCGCGCCCGAACGGATCGGACGCGGCCCCGGCGGCGGGGGCGGGGCGGGGCCTCAGCGCACCGGCTGCGGCGAGGGCCGGGCCGCGCGGGGCTTGCGGGCCACGGCGCCGGGGGTGCCGACGGCCGCGCCGAGCGCGGTGCCGCGGGTCTCCTCGGCCCAGAGCACGGAGACCAGCAGGCCGCACGCGGTGACACCGGCGGCGATCAGCATGGTCGGTCCGGTGCCGATCCCGGTCAGCGACAGCGGCAGCAGGTAGGTGCCGACGGCCGCGCCGATCCGGCTGACCGAGGTGGCTACGCCGACGGCGGTGGCCCGCACCTCGGTGGGGAACAGCTCGTTGGGGTAGGTCCAGTCGAGCACGTTCGGCCCGCCGCACAGGAAGGCGTAGGCGCAGAGCGCGACGACCACCACGGCGGCCGGGGCGTGCGGCCAGATGCCCAGCACGGCGAGCGGCACGATCATCAGCGCGAACGAGCGGATGATCACGGGGCGGCGGCCCCAGGTGTCGATCAGGCGCAGCGCGGGGTAGCAGCCGAGCAGGAAGACCAGGCTGATGAGTCCCGTGCCGAGGGTTTCGAGCACGGTGCCGCCCGGCATGCCGAAGGCCTCCAGGAGCTGCGGCCCGAAGGTGAGCATCGCGAACAGCGGGCCGACCTGGCAGAGGAAGAACAGTCCGCAGAAGAGCGTGCGGCGCCGGTAGGGCGGGGTCATCAGCAGCCGCAGGCCGGTCGGGGCGCCGGGAGCCGTGGGCGCGGGCATCAGCTCGCGGCCGTCGACCGTGACGCCGAGGTGGCGCTCGACCAGCCGCACGGCCTCGCCGACCCGGCCGTTGGCGGCCAGCCAGCGCGGCGACTCGGGCGAGCCCCGGCGGATCACCAGGAACACCACGCACAGCACGGCGGAGCTGCTGAGCATCCAGCGCCAGCTGCCGGGGCCGCCGATCTGCAGGAAGAGGTAGCCGGTCACGTAGGCGAGCACGGCGCCGGCGTACCAGGCGACGATCTGCTGACCGAGCAGCCGCCCGCGGTCCTTGGCGGGCAGCCACTCGGCGAGCAGGGACGTCGCGATCGGGTAGTCGGCGGCCACCGCCATGCCGAGGACGAAGCGCAGCAGGGTGATCGCCCAGACCGCGTCGACCCAGAAGGACAGCACCGAACAGACGATCATCACGAGCAGGTCGGCGGTGTACATCACCTCCCGCCCGATCTTGTCGGTCAGCACGCCGAAGAGCGCGCCGCCGACGAACATGCCGACCAGCGCGGCCGCGCCGATCAGGCTGACGTCGGCGGTGGAGAGCCCCAGTTCGGGGCGCATGCCGATGAGGGCGACGCCCACGATGCTCAGGATGTATCCGTCGAGCAGCGGTCCACCGGAACAGGCGAGCGCCAGCCTGCGGTGGAAGGCGGTATACGGGGCGTTGTCGATAGTGCGGGACATTCGTTCGGGTCCTCCGGAGCGCACCGCGTGCTGTCGCACCCGTGCGCCGCGTAGACGGTCGTCGGCGGCCCGCCGGGCAGGCGGACCGATCGCCCGGAGTCCACCGGGCGACCGTCCACAGTTGCCCGGGCCGGAGGGCGAGCCCTCGGGGGCGAAGGTCAGCGGAAAACAGGACGGAGGTCCCGAATCGGACGGGCCCTCGGCCCGTACGCCGAGGCCCTCCGCCCCGCAATACCGGGCCTCACCCGCCCCGCACCCCGCCCCACACCCCCGGATGTGACGCTCGGCACCCAGAGGTGTCGGTCGGGGGTCGGCCGGCTTGATTCGAATGGCCTGTGAACAGCGGCTGCGGGAGCACGCTCGCCTGGGGGCCCCGACCGCGCCCGCCATCCTGACCGTGCAGTCGGATTGTGACCGGCTTCTTGGGCACGTACGCCCACAACCTGAGGAAGATCGTCTACCCGGTCCCTGACGCTTCTCCGACGGTCACGCCCGCCGCTCTGCGGGCCCAGGCAGAGCGGCGGGCGCTGCGGCTCGGCGCCTGCGATCTTGCTGTCCGACGGTCACGCGTCGATGAAGCGCACCGTGTCCTTCATGTCCGCGCGCCCGGTGCGGAGTTGCGGAACGCCCTCCTGCTCGAACCCCACGGAGACGCCGCAGAACAGCACGAGGCCGTCGTCGGCTCCGACTGCCCGGTTGACCGTCTCCCGGTACACGGTCCACATCACCTGGGGGCAGCTGTGCAGCCCCTCGGCCCTCAGCAGCAGCATGACCGTCTGCAGGTACATCCCCGCGTCGGCCCACTGCCCGGGCCCCATCGTCCGGTCGAGGTAGCAGAACAGGACGGCCGGCGCTCCGAACGCCTCCGCGTTCAGGGTGGCGATCTTCCGGGGCCGGTCCGGATCGGCGCGCTCGATTCCCAGCGACGCGTACCGCTGGGCGGCGGCCGCGGCAAAGCGGTCCAGATACGGCGAGGCCAGTGCGTCCGGGTACATCGGGTACTCGCGCGCGTCGCCGGGGTCCCCCGCCCGTGCCCTGGCGGTCGCGGTCCGTTTGAGTTCCGCCAAGGGCTCACCGGTCACGACGTACAGGTGCCACGGCTGGAGGTTCCCGCTGGACGGGGCCCGCGTCGCTGCGGTCAGCACTCGTTCGAGTACCTGCCTGGGCACGGGCTCGGGGCTGAACGCCCTTACGGCCCGGCGACTTTCCACGGCCTCGTACACATCCACGTCTTCGCGTCCTCTCGTTCGACCGGGCGCCTCCACCGTATTCAGCCATGAGTGGTGACGGCGGTCCCGGGGCCCGGAACCAGGTGGTTCCGGGCCCCGGGGTCGTGTTCGTGGTGGGGGTCTCGGGTTATTCGGCGGGGGTGCCGCGGAGGAGGAAGGGGAGGTGGATGCCGCGGGTGAGGGCGGTGAGGGCGTGGAGGGTGCGGCGGTGCTGGTCGGGGGGCATGGCGTCGGCGAGTTGGTGGGGGTGGAGCCAGTGGACGGCGGTGATGGTGGCGGGGGGTCGGTGGCGGGCGACGGTGGTTTCCTGCGCGCTGGTCAACGTTCCGCCCCAGTAGACGAAGTTGATGCCTTCGGGGAGGGTGCGGGCGTCGACGTAGTCGGTGGCGAGGATGTGGCGCAGGGGGAGGACGAGGCCGGTTTCGGTTTCGGTGTGGCGGCGGGCGGCGAGGTGGGGGAGTTCGTTGGCTTCGGCGCTGCCGCCGGGGAGGGTGAGGCCGTTGCGGTAGGCGGTGGCGACGAGGAGGACGGCGCCGTCGCGGTTGAGGACGAGGGCCTGGTGGCCGAGGCGTCGGCGGGGTGGCCGGGTGAGGATGGTGGGGAGGTGGTGCGGCATGGGGGGGTGCTCCTGTTCGTGCGAGAGCCAGGTGAAGCAGGCGGGCAGTCCGGCGCAGATGCCGGTGGTGAGGATCAGCCCGGATATCAGCAGCTGCGGTGGGAGGGGCCCGTCGTGGATGGGCCAGCAGGCGACGGTGGCGGCGAGGGCACTGAGGGCGGGGACGCCGAGGGCGGTGGCGAGCAGTTTCACGCCACGTCGGCGGTGCGGGGCCGGCTGGGGTGCTGGACGCTGATGAAGCGCGGCGAGGCGAGGGCCTGGACGAACTCGGGTTTGGTGGTCCACTCGCAGCCTCCGGATTCGGGGCGCAGGTAGACGAGTCCGGCGAGGGTGTCCATGTAGACGGCCTCGACGGGATTGCCGGAGAAGTCCCGGTGTCCGAGGTCCCGGACGACTTCCCCGACGGTGGGGGCGTAAATGGGCATGCGGGGGCTGGGCATGGGGGCTCCATTGATTGCGCAGGGTCCCGGATCTCTCACGGGGTGTAGCCATAGTGGCCCGTTCCGGTTTACGATGGCCAGGGTCTGAACGTTGACCAATTGGGCGCGTGAAAGGTGCCAGCGTTCATGGACGAGCTCGTTGTTGACGCGATGTCATCTCCGGCTGTTCGTTTCGGTCAGGAACTTGCCAGGCTGCGGCGGGCGCGAGGGTGGTCGCAGGTCGGGCTGGCGAAGCGCATGGGGTACTCCAACACCCTGGTCTCGTACGTCGAACGAGCGAAGCGTCCTCCAACAATGAACTTCGCTGTTAAAGCCGACCAAGTGTTTGAGACCGGCGGCACGTTCTACGAACTCTGGCGCCGACACACGAAAGCCAGCCTCCTGGAGGGCTTCCCGGAGTTCGCCGATGCCGAGGCCCGTTGCCGTCGGCTGCGGACGTTGGAGTTGATCGTCATGCCCGGCTTGTTCCAGACGCCGAGCTACGCGAGAGCCCTTGCTCAAGCGGCGGCTCACCGTGGGGCGATCTCGCAGAGCGAGGCTGAGGATCGAGTCGACTTTCTGAGCTACCGCCAGCAGCGTGTCCTAGAGAGGCAGTCTCCGCCGGTAGTCCATGCCGTACTTGATGAGAGCTGCCTTCTCCGGCCTGTCGGGCGGGCGGCGGTGATGCGGGAACAGCTTGCGCACCTTGAAGTGCTGGCCGAGCGGCCGAACATCACCATTCAGGTAGCGCCCTTCAGTCTTGGTGAGAACCTGCCGTTCACCATGCCGGTGGTTCTGCTGGACATGCCGGATCGCTCGGTTGTCGGCTATGCGGAGTCCCAGGCCCAGGGCTACCTTGAACGCGTGCGTGAAACCGTCACGCGTTGGGAGAGGGAGTACGATCAGCTAGTGGTGGAAGCGCTGCCAAAGGCGGCATCCCTCGCACTGATCTGCAAGGCTCGGAAGGAGCTAGCCCCATGAACCTTCACGTCTCTGACGCTTCCTGGTTCAAGTCGTCGTACAGCAACAACGGCGGCAACTGTGTCGAGGTCTCGGCGAGCTTCCCAGGTGCGGTTCCCGTCCGCGACTCGAAGGACCCCTTCGGTCCCGCCCTCGTCTTTCCGGCATCCGCCTGGCGCGCTTTCGTCGCCGGCGTCCAGGCGGGCGAGTTCGGGACAGTCTGACGTGTGATCACCTCGGGGGCCCCTGTCGATTCGGCGGGGGCCCCGTTGCCGTCTGGCACCGGCCTCCCGCTGGGGGCTGCTCACCGCTGCCGTGGAGATCGACGGCGGTCGCGGCGAAGCTGTACGACGAAGGCGTGAAATCGTCTCGGCCCGGGCGGGAAAGTACGGTCATCTGGTGGTGGGAGCCCTGTTCAAGGCGGCACCTGTGGCACTGATCCGCGAGGGTCGAAGGGAGCTCACTCCGATGAACCCTGAGTTGTCGAAGGCATCCTGGTACAAGTCGTCGTACAGCGGTAACGGCGGAAACTGTGTCGAGATCGCGCCCGAGTTCCCTGGTTTTGTGCCTGTCCGTGACTCGAAGGACCCCTCCGGTCCCGCTCTCGTCTTCCCGGCCTCTGCCTGGCGTGCGTTCGTTGCCGGCGTTCAGGCGGGCGAGTTCGGGACCGTCTGACGTGCCCGCGTTCACCGCCCCGCGCTGCTGCCCTGGCAGCCCGGTATCACCTCAGATCGCAGATCGGTGCCCGCTGCCTGGCACTGATCCACAAGGCTCGAAGGGAGCTCACCCATGAACTCTGATCTGTCGAAGGCGTCCTGGTTCAAGTCGTCGTACTCCAACAATGGCGGCGAGTGCGTGGAGGTTTCGGCGAGCTTCCCGGGCGCCGTTCCTGTCCGTGACTCGAAGGATCCCTCCGGTCCGGCCCTCGTCTTCCCGGTCTCCGCCTGGCGTGCGTTCGTTGCCGGCGTCCAGGCGGGCGAGTTCGGCGCCGTCTGACGTTCTCTCACCTCGTGGGGCCCCGGCCCCCCGCTGGGGGCCGGGCCCGGACCTCGTGAAGTCGGCCCCGCGTCCCAACTCCCACGGGTGTCCGGATTTCGCCGGAGAGCGCCCGCACAAATACCTCTCCTGGGGTACGGGGCGGTGAAGATCCTCTGCCAGACTCCCAACCTCCCCGGCGGAGATTCCCCCGGGGCGTAACGGACAGGTGGGACCTCGCAGATGAAGGTACGTCTGATCGCGATCCTCTTCGCCGTCGTCGGCGGAATGTTCGGCCTTGCCGGGCCCGCGCAGGCCACGGCCACCAACTACGTGGACATCGAGGTGGGAGCCGCCCCGGGCTACTACGACGGAGTCAGCGGCTGCACCGCGACGTTCTCCTACGGGGCCCCCTCCCGCGTGCTCCTGTGCGGGAGCCAGACCACGATCGTGACCTGGGCGGACGGCCGCAAGGAGGTCACCGGGCTGGGCACCGACCACGCCGTCTGGACCTCGGCGCAGACCGCGCCCGGGGGATCCTGGGCCTCCTGGACGAGCCTGGGTGGCAGCGGCCTCGACCTGAAGTACGGCGTGGCGTGGCCCAATCCGTCCAGCGTCGGCGCGTGGAGCGGCGACTACCAGTTCTGGTGCCGCACCATGAGCGACGGCTGGGGCCCCTGGCACCTCTGCTGACCGGGGGTCTTCGGGCAGCAGGCCCCCATCACGGGGCGGTTCCGGAATCCTCCGGCACCGCCCCGTTCGTATCGCGCCACCTCGGCTGCCGGGCGGAGAACCGGCCCCGGCTGCGAGGTTCGAGGTGCGGGACGCGTGTCCGTGGCACCCGAAGGGCGACTCAGGGCGCGGACGGCTCGATCTCCCCCGCGAAGACGATGACCTGGTCGATGAGGTTCCGCCGCAGGTGGACGACGTCTGTTCCCGCCAGCTGCGGGCCTCCGTCCGGCGTGGTGAAGACCCACCGGTACCGGGCCCACTCGTCCGGCATGTCCACCTCCGAGCAGCGCGCCATCGTGCCGGTCCCCGCCGGGTGGTGGCGGATGTCCAGCACGAACCGCTCGACCGCCGCGATTCCCTCGCTGCGACCCAACGGCCCCCAGAAGATCACGTCCGAGGTCAGGGCCTGGGAGAGCAGGGCAGTCACATAGCCGTCGTCCGAGGCGTTGAACGCGGAGATGAAGGTGTCGATCGCGGAGCGTGCCGTCTCTTCCTGCATACCCCAGTCATACCAGCCGTTGCGCGCCGACGGTGCCCCCGCCGAATCGGCAGGGGCACCGCGTCTACCGTCCCGCGCCGCCCCGGCGGCCCGGCATCACTTCAGGTGCCGGGCGAAGAACCGGGCACCCGCGTCGAGTTCGAAGTGCGGGACGCCGGCGTGCCCGCCCATGTTGGCGTGCAGCGTCTTCTCCTCGGACCCGAGGGCGTCGAACAGGTCCAGGGATGCCTGCCGGTCGTTCCCCTCGTCGTCCCACTGCAGCAGGACCTGCAGCGGGACGGTGACCCGGCGGGCCTCCTCGGCGATCGCGCCGGGCACGAAGGTCCCGGCGAACAGATTGGCGGCCGCGATGCGCGGCTCGACCGCCGCCAGCCGGACGCCGATGGAGATCACGCCCCCCTCGTACCCCACCGGGCCGCCGATCTCCGGCAGCGCGAGCAGGGCGTCCAGGGTGGCCCGCCATTCCGGGACGGCCCGGTCGACGAGCGGGAGGATGAGCGCGTCGACGATCTCGGCGGTGACCGGCTCGCCCGCCGCCATCACCCGGCGCAGGTCGGCCCGCGCCTGCTCGGCGGCGTCCCACCGGGGCCGCTCGCCGCTGCCGGGGAGTTCGACGGTGGCCGCGGCGAAGCCGTATTCCGTCGCGTAGTACCGGGCCCGCGCCGCCACCCGGGCGTACACCGTGCGCAGCCCGAGCGGAGGAAGGCCGATCAGGATCAGCGGGGTCGGAGCGGAGGCGGATCGGGGGGTCCACAGGATGCCGGGGATCTCGCCGAGGGTGAATTCGCGTTCGAGGACGCCGTCGTCGAGACGGTTCTCGGAGGTGAAGTGCACGATGGTGCCTTTCGGGAGTGCTCTGGAACGGCGCTCCCGGGCGACCTATCGCCCGACCGTGACCCCGGAGGGGAGCACCCATGTCGATACTGCGTTCACGGGTACCACCTCCTCGTTCTCTCACACGGCCTCCGGCAAGTTAGCAGTGATCGCCGTGGTCCGCCAAACGATTTTCCTGCGCAGGCGCCGGATCCCCCGCGGCTCAGCAGGTGACCGGGGCCGTGACGGTGGCGGTCAACGGCGGCCAGCCCGGTGTGGTGACGCGGAAGACGGCCGTCACGCCGGAGCCGCACGGGACGTTGCTCGCGACGGGGCCGACGGTGAGTCCGCCGGCGGGCACGGTGGCGGTGACGTCCTCGCGTTCCAGGACGAAGCCGTCGGCGGCGCGGGTTTCGAGGTTGTAGGAGACGGGGCGCGGGACTCCGCCGGAGGTGGCCGAGTACCCGGTGGCGGAGGCGAGGCTGCCGTTGACCGTGAGACAGACCTGGTTCCGGACGAGCCCCAGCGGGCCCCAGGCGCAGGTGGTCGTGGTCGTGGTCGTGGTCGTGCCCGTGGTCGTGCCCGTGGTCCGTGCGGCGGCCTGGCCGGCGCCCGCGAGGCCGAGCCCGGCCACCACGGCACCGGCGACCAGCAGGGCGACATGACGCTTCATCAGAACTTCTCTCCTTCGAGGATCGACAGCCGGGAGCAGAGTGAAGCCATGTGACATGTCACGCTTCACCCTGCCGGAATGCTTCCACGGCCCTGCCTCCGTCACGCGCGAACGGCCCCGAAATCCCGCTACGAGTACCGGATGTGACCTCCGGGTGGCTCGAATCCGCGCTCGCGCGGTCGCCCGCCGTAGACTGCGGGTCCGCGAACCGGACAGGGTGAGGGCCGAATGGACTACTGCCGCCACGAGTTGAGCAACTGCGCGGAGTGCGCGCCGCGTGTGCCGTCGCGGGGTGTGCCCGGTGCGGAGTGGGGCGGTTGGCCGCCGTCCGCGATCATCGTGCACGAGAGCGGGAAGGCCCATCTGCCCGGCTGCACGCACATCGTCCCGGCGGACGTGGAACCGCCCGTCTACGGCTGGGTGCTCGACCCCGTGCCGGGCGCGTGGCGCCGGCTCTCGGAGTCCAGCCCGCTGCGGGCCACCGGCGGCAACACCGGGCGCGTCGCGGTGAGCCGCTGCCGGACCTGCGACGCCACCCAGTAGGGCCCGCCGGGCACGGGCGGCGGGACTCGTACCCCCGGCACGGGGCCGGGGAGGCCCTGCTCGGGCACCCCGTCCGGACGGCAGGGCCCGGGCCTGTGTACAGGCTGTTGACGCCCGCGTCCACCGGGTGTGCACGGGGCTGCGGAACAGTCCTTCTCGTGAGCCGGGGGCACCTCGGCGCGAAGGTTCGAGAGAGGACGGTACGACCGATGATCAAGCTCGTGCGCAAGGGGCACGTGGTGGGCGCGCTGGCGGCGGCCGCGATCGCCGTCGCGGTCCTGCCGGGGACGGCGAACGCCGCGAACACGGCCGGCACGATCAGCGTGTTCAGCAACAGCAAGTGCATGGACGTCCGCGGCGGCGACAGCGGCAACGGCACCCCGGTGCAGATCTACACCTGCAACGGCACGGCCTCCCAGTGGTGGACGGGCACCGACAAGCCGGACGGGACGGGCATCACCCTTTCCGCCCTCGGCAAGTGTCTGGACGTCGCGTCGAGCGGCACCACCGACGGCACCCCGGTCCAGCTGTGGGACTGCAACGGCTCCGACGCCCAGCGGTGGGTCCGCTACCAGGGCGACGTCCTGGTCAACCCGCAGTCCGGCAAGTGCCTGGACGTCCCCGGCGGCGTCGTGCAGGACGGCAACCAGCTGCAGATCTACACCTGCAACTGGACGGCCTCCCAGCAGTGGTACTTCAGCCCGCCGCGCATTCCGCACGCCGGCTGACCCGGCCCGCCGGCCGCCGTGCGGCCGGCCGGGCACCGAGGACCGTCCGGCTCGCGCCCACGACCCCCGGGGGCGCGAGCCGGACGTACGGCCTACGCCGGCCTGCCCGGGGCGCGTCCGGCCGCGGCGGCGCGGGCCAGCATGCCTTCGAGGTCGAGGACCGTGCTGTGGGGCGTGTACCGGCCGTCGATGCGCAGGAGCAGGTAGCGGGCGGCGTTGCCGAGGTACTCCAGGGGCTCCCCGGCCGCCGCGGCCACCACGGCGCGGTGCGGTGCCGCCGCCGTCGGGCCGAGCGCGGTGAGGGCGTTGAGGGCTTCGAGCCGCACGCCCTCGGGGTACTCGGGCGCGGCGAGGTCGGCCAGCAGGGCGGCGGCCGCGACGTCACCGGTGTGCTTGCCGACCGCCTCGGCGGCGGCGACGCGCACGTGCGGTCCGGGGTCGTCGGCGGCCGCCGCGCGCAGGGCCGTGACGGCCTCCGCCGTCGGGGTGCCGACGGGCAGGGCGAGCAGGCCGACGGCGCCCCAGCGGCGCACGGTGGCGTCCGGGTCGGCGAGCGCGGTGGTGAACCGGGGGATCAGGGCGGGGTCGCGGCGGCCCACCGCGTCGGCGACGTCGAGGATCCGGGCGAGGGGGTAGGCGCCGGCGGCGCGCGAGGCGTCGTACCCCTCGGTGGGGGAGCCCTCGGGCAGGAAGCCGTTGTCGTGGACGGCGAGGACGTGCGCGCGCAGCGCGTCGTCGAGCCGCTTCTCGGCCTCGGCGTGGGCGGGGTGGCCGGCGAGGTTGTGGATCTGGTCCGGGTCGGCGACGCAGTCGTAGAGTTCCACGCCCGGCTTCTCGCGCCAGAAGGCGGACTGCGCGTCGTCCAGGCGCCCGGCGAGGTGCTCGGTCTCCCAGGACCGGTAGCCGGCCGCCAGCCAGGCGAAGGCCTGGTGCGTTCCGTAGGGCCGGTGCGGGGCGTAGTTGCGGATGTAGCGGTAGCGGGCGTCGCGGACGGTGCGGATCATGTCCGGACGCTCGTCCATCCGGTTGCGCATGGAGAAGGCGAGCTCGCCGGCGGTGTCGAAGCGGGTGCGGGCGAGGCTCTCGCCCCGCATGTGCGCGGGCGCCGTGCCCCCGGCGAGGTCGACGAGGGTGGGCGGGATGCGCAGCGTGGAGACGGCCGCCCCGACGCGGGTGCCCGGGGCCGGGAAGCGGTGCGCGTGACGTTCGGGGGCGGCGACGATCAGCGGGACGTGCAGGCCCTCGTCGTAGCACCAGCGCTTGGAGCGGGGGTTGACCCCGCCGTGGTCGGAGGTGTGGATGACGACGGTGTTGTCGAGCTCGCCGTCCTCCTCCAGTTCGGCGAGCAGCCGGCCGACGAACGCGTCCATGGCGGCGATGTGGCGGTAGTAGTGCGCGAAGTCGCCGCGGATCTCCGGGGTGTCGGGCAGGTACGCGGGCAGCCGGACCTCGGCCGGGTCGACGGTGAACTCGGCCCGTCCGAACACCGAACTCTCGTGCGTCGGGTCGTAGTTGAACACCGCGAGGAACGGGGAGCCGGCGGGCCGGTTGCGCCAGTGCGCGGTGCCGGACGACTCGTCCCAGAGCGCCTGCGGGTCGGTGTCGCTGTTGTAGTCGGTCTTGGCGTTGTTGGTGCAGTAGTAGCCGAGCTCGCGCAGCAGCTCCGGGTAGGTGCTCATCCACTCCGGGAGGCGGGCTCGGGCGCGCATGTGGTGGGCGGGGCCGTGGCTCTCCGGGGCGACGCCGGTCAGCAGGGCGAACCGGGAGGGCGCGCAGACCGGCGCGGGGCTGTGGGCGTTGGTGAACAGCGTGCCCCGCTCGGCGAGGGCGTCGAGGTGGGGGGTGGTGGCGAGCGGGTCGCCGTAGCAGCCGAAGCGGGGCGGGCAGTCCTCGCTGACGGTCCACAGGATGTTGGGCCGGGACGAGCTCATGGGGGGGCCTTTCGGTGGAGCGGTGCCGGAACTGAACCACGGCCCCTCACGCGTCCTCAAGGCCAGGCACGGGCCCTCGGCATCCTTTCGCCCGATGTTTGCACTTCTGCCATGTGGCAGTACTGCCACATTCTCCGGGGGGTCCGTTTCGCCGGAGCGAACGGTCCGCCGACCGCCTCTCGACGCCGACCGTCGCCCGACGCCGACCGTCGCCCGACGCCGACCGCCGCCCGACGCCGCCCGCCGGGCCGGGCTCAGGGCGCGCCGGGGTCCTCGGGGAGGGCATCGAGGGCGTTGAGGGCGTCGCGCAGCATCGCGCGCGAGCCGATGCCGAGCTTCGGGTAGATCTGGTACAGGTGGGCGCCGACCGTGCGGTGGGAGATGAAGAGGCGTTCCGCGATCTGCTTGTTCGTCAGGCCGGACGCGGCCAGGTCGGCGATCTCCCGCTCCTGGGCGCTCAGGCCGGAACCGTGCGCGGCGCCGGGCCCGCGCCGGCCCCAGCCCGTCGCCCGCAGCTCCAGGCGCGCCCGCTCCGCCCACGGCCGGGCGCCCAGCTCCTCGAAGGCCGCCAGCGCGGCGCGCAGCGGCGTGCGGGACCCGGCGGCCGCCCGGGCCCGGCGCAGCCGCTCGCCGTACGCGAGCTGGACGCGGGCGTGGTCGAAGCGCCACCGGGCGCCACCGGGGGTGCCGAGCGCGAGGGCGAACAGCCGCAGCGCCTCCTCGTCGTCCTCGGCGCACAGCGCGGCCGACGCCTCCGTCAGCATGGCGTGGCGGGAGGAGACGGCGGCGAGGCCGGCCTCGCGCATCGCCCGCACGTGCGCGGCGGCCTCCGCGCGCCGGTTGCCGCGCACCCCGGCCTCGACGAGGTTGGCCGCCACCCACAGCGCGTGCGGCGCGTGCGAGGCGAGGGTGCCGGCGGGGCTGACCGCCTCGGCGTGGCGATGGGCGAGCGCGAAGTCCCCGAGGCCCAGTGCCGCCACGGCCGCGGCCTGGTGGGCGTAGTGCGCGGCGCACGGCGCGCCGTGCCGCGTCGCCCACTCGATGATGACGGCGGCCGTCGCCAGGCTCTCCGCCGCGTGCCCGCGCGAGCCGAGGACGATGGACCTGATGTACAGGAAGTACCAGGCGAACGCGCTGTAGTCGTGGTCCTCGCACGCCCGGAGGCCCTCGTCGGCGAGCTCCACCGCCTCGTCCCAGCGCCCGGTCAGGTAGTCGTCCAGGCAGAGGTGGATGAGCGAGGAGATGTACCGCCGGGCCGGGCCGCCGTCGCGCCCCGCCCGCACCACCTGCCACGCCGCGTCGCGGACCTCGCCGAGCCGGTCGAGGTAGAGCGCGCCCGTGCCGACCCGGGTGATCAGCACCGGGTCGGGCTCGCCCGCCAGTTCCGCGACGAGGACGTCGAGCCGTCCGTGCGCCGCCGCCCCGGTGCGCGCCGGGTCGGAGAACGTCTGCCCCAGCACGGCCAGGATGGCCGGAGGCTGCGGGGCGAGGCGTTCCACCGCCCGGTGGTAGTCGCGCCACAGGTCGGGCCGGGCACCGAAGAAGCAGACCACGGCCAGGACGTGCAGCGCGTCGACCAGCGCCCGGTCGTCGGCCCGGTACCCGTGGGATCCGGCCGCGGACGCGATGGCGTCGGTCAGCAGCCGGTGGGCGCCGGCGACATCCCCCTCGCCGTTCAGCATGAGCATCGCCGACGCGGTGGCGGAGTGCAGCGACGCCTCGGGGGCGGCCCGGCGCGCGTCGTCCAGCAGCCGGCGGGCGCTGGACAGGGCGCCGGTGGACTCCGCCCCCAGGTAGGCGGCTTCGGAGAGGCGGCGGCTGCGGTCGGGGCCCTCGGGGGAGAGGGCCGCCGAGCGGATCAGCGTGCGCATCGCCCCGGCGGCGTCCCCGCGGCGCAGGGCCAGGCCGGCGGCGTGCTCCAGCAGTGCGGCGACCTCCTCGTCGGGCTCCAGGGTCGCCTCGCCCAGGTGCCAGGCGCGGCGTTCGGGCTGGTCGGCGAGCACCTGGGCGAGCGCGGCGTGCGCGGCGCGCCGTTCGCCGCTCAGCGCCTGCCCCACCACGGCGGAGCGGATCAGCGGGTGGCGGAACCTCAGCCGCTGCGCCCCCTCCTCGATGTGCACCAGGCGCTCGCGCTCCACCGCCGCGAGGTCGTCCAGCGCGCCCCGGCCGTCCCCGCCGCCGTTTTCGTCCCCGCCCCCGACCCGGCGCGCGGCGGCCTGCAGCACCCCCAGGTCGCCGGTGCCTTCGAGGGCCGCCAGCAGGAGCAGCCGCCGGGAGGCGGCGGGCAGGACGGTGACCCGCGCCCCGAACAGCGTCTCCAGCCGGCTGGTGAGCGGCAGCACGGCGGGGGAGTCCGCGGCGGCGGGCCGCAGGGCGGCCGGCAGCTCCAGGAGCGCCAGCGGATTGCCGCCGGCCTCGGCCAGCAGCCGGCGGCGCGCGCCCCGGGAGAGCCCGGGGAACCTGCTGCCCAGCAGCCGGGCCGCCGACTCGTCGTCGAGCGGCGGGAGGTCGTAGCCGGGGAGGGAGTCGGCGCCCTGCGGTCGCGGCTCGCCGGTGCGCGCCGCCGCGACGAAGCTGACGCCCAGACCGGCCACCCGCCGGGCGACGAAGCCGAGCACCGCCGTGCTGGACCGGTCCACCCACGGGAGGTCGTCGACGACCACCAGCAGCGGCTTCCCGTCGGCCACCGTCTGGAGCAGCCGCAGCACGGCGTTGGAGACCAGCAGCTGTTCCGGCGGCCGCCCGATGTCGAAGCCGAGCGCCACCCGCAGAGCGTCCCGCAGCGTGCCGTCGAGGTGTTCCAGGGCGCCCAGGAACGGGAAGAGGATCTGGTTGAGGCCGGAGTAGCCGCAGTCGGCCTCGAACTCCACGCCCGCCGCCCTGAGCACCTGGACGCCGTCCGCCCGCGCCGACCGGGCCAGCGCGTCCAGGACGGCGCTCTTGCCGACGCCCGCCTCCCCGGCGAGCAGCAGCGCACCGCCGTCGTCGCCGATCCGCAGCCGGTCGCGGATCGCCCGCAGGTCACCGTCCCGGCCGATCAGCGGCTCCGCGGTGCCGGGCGCACCGGACACGCCCCTGTCCTCCACAGCCGTCCCCTCCCCGAGGCCCGCCCCCGTCACGGCTGCTCCCGAGCCGCCCCTCACCCTGCCGGGACATGCCTCCGCGCGGCCGTGAACGCCCTGGCCACGACCAGTATGCCGGATGCGCATGGTGAACAGGATCTTGATCCGTGGGGCGCCGGCCACGCGGTCGCGGCGGCCCCCGGAGCGCACCCGGCACCCTCGTGCCCGGCGTGGCGCCCCTGCCCGGGAGCCGCCCGCCCGATGCTCCTCCGGGACACCGTACGCGATCGGGCGCGCCGCCCAACTGCCCTGTCCGACCTGCGGTTTGGACTTGCCGGTCCATTTTCCGCGGCCTACCGTGCTGACCGTTTCCGCACCGCAGGGACCGCGCCGGAAGGCCGGTTCGGACGAGCCCGCACAGAGAGGCGACACCATGCACGCGATCCGCATCGAGGAACACGGCGGCCCCGGGGTCATGCGCTGGACCGAGCTGCCCGACCCCGTCCCCGGCCCCGGTGAGGCGCTGGTGCGCCTGACCGCCGCCGGCGTCAACTACATGGACATCGGCGCCCGCGCCCAGGGCGGCCCCGGCTGGACGGCCCCGGCGATCCTCGGCGCCGAGGGGGCGGGCCGCGTCACCGCCCTCGGCGAGGGCGTCGCCGGCCTGGCCGTCGGCGACCGGGTGGCCTGGTTCTACCACCCGGGCAGCTACGCCGAACTGCTCGCCGTCCCGGCCGCCTCGCTGGTGAAGCTGCCCGACGGCATCGACGACGAGAGCGCCGCCGCCGTGATGATGCAGGGCCTCACCGCGAGCCATCTGGCCACCGAGACCTACCCGGTCGGCCCGGGCGACACCGCCGTGGTGCACGCGGCGGCGGGCGGCGTCGGGCGGCTGCTCACCCAGCTGGTCAAGGCCCGCGGCGGCCGGGTCGTCGCCCTGGTCTCGCGCGAGGACAAGGCCCCGGTCGCGAAGGCGGCCGGCGCCGACCACGTCCTCGTCCACAGCGGCGGCGGCTTCGAGGACCGCATCAGGGAACTGACCGGCGGCCGGGGTGCGGACGTCGTCTACGACGGCGGTGGCGCCGAGACCTTCCACTCCTCCCAGGCGGCGCTGCGCCCGCACGGGGTGCACGCCTACTACGGCCCCTTCATGGGCGTGCCCACCCTGCGCCCCACCGACCTGCCCGACAGCATCCTGCTGACCTACCCGGTGGTCCACCACCACGTCGCCACCCGCGAGGCCCTGGAGCGGCGCACCGGCGAGCTGTTCGACCTCGTCCTCGACGGCCGGCTCACCCCGTCCGTCACCGGCCGCTACCCGCTCGCGCAGGCCGCCCGCGCCCACGCCGACCTCGCATCGCGCCGCACCACCGGCAAGCTCCTGCTGCTGCCCTGAGCGGCCGGACGGCGGCCGGACGGTTGAATGGCCGGACGGTTGAATGGGGAGCGCCACCACGACCACCACCGGGGGAGGACCCGTGCCGCTCACCCGCAAGGGCGCCGCGACCAGGCAGCGCATCGTCGAGGGAGCCGCCGAGCAGATCCGCGACCAGGGCGTGTTCGCGGTGCGGCTGGAGGACGTGATGGCCCGCACCGGGACCAGCAAGAGCCAGCTCTTCCACTACTTCCCCGGCGGGAAGGACGAACTGCTGCTCGCCGTCGCCCGCCACGAGGCGGCCCGGGTGATCGCCGACCAGCAGCCCGAGCTCGGCTCCCTCACCTCCTGGGCCGCCTGGGAGCGTTGGCGCGACAAGGTCGTCGCCCGCTACCGCGCCCAGGGCGGCGACTGCCCGCTGCATGCCTCCCTCGCCCGGCTCGGCGACGCCACCGGCGCCACCCGGGCCGTCGCGGGCGAACTCATCGCCGGGTGGCAGCGGTTGATCGCCGACGGCATCCGCCGGATGCAGGACGACGGCGGGATCGACCCGGCGCTCGACGCCGACCGGGAGGCCGCCGCCCTGCTGGCCGGCGTCCAGGGCGGGGTGCTGATCCTGATGACCACCGGCGGCTGCGCCCATCTGGAGGCCGCGCTCGACACGGGCATCGCGCGCCTGCGCGGCTCGGCCCCCGCCGGCGGCGGCTGACGCCCCGGAGCGGCTCGTCGTGCGGGGCGGCTCGTCGTGCGGGGCGGACCGACGGGCGCCGCTACGCTGCGTGCGGGTGCGGTCCCGCTGCGTGAGAGACTGGCGCGGTCAGCGTGACCCCCGTGCAAGGAGAAGACATGGCCGAGCGCCAGACCGGCACCGTGAAGTGGTTCAACGACGAGAAGGGCTACGGCTTCATCACCCCGGAGTCCGGCCCCGACCTGTTCGTGCACTTCCGGGCGATCGAAGGGAACGGCTTCAAGTCCCTCGTCGAGGGCCAGAAGGTGTCCTTCGAGGCGGTCCAGGGCCAGAAGGGGATGCAGGCCGACAGGGTCCGCCTGGAAGCCTGACGGAAGCGGTCGGCGGCCGGGGTCCACGCGCGTGCGCGGGCCCCGGCCGTCGCGCGTCCGCGCCGGGACCTCGCCGCCGCGGGCGGGGCCACCGACAAGTATTTTGTCCTTGACAAATTTTTTTGTCGGCGCCACTCTGGAGACGTGCTGGACGTCGCCGTGATCGAAGAACCCGCCGCCGCCGAGGCCTCCCTGGACCCCATCCGGTCCCGGATCCTCGCCGCCCTGGCCGAGCCCGGCTCGGCGGCCATGCTGGCCGCCCGGCTGGGCCTGCCCCGCCAGAAGGTCAACTACCACCTGAAGGAGCTGGAGCGGCACGGACTCGTCGAACTCGCCGAGGAACGGCGCAAGGGCAATGTCACCGAACGGGTGTACAGCGCCACCGCCGCCTCCTACGTGATCTCGCCGGCCGTCCTGGCCGCCGTGAGCCCGGACCCGTCCCGCTCGCCCGACCAGCTCTCCGCCCGCTGGCTGCTGGCGCTCGGCTCCCGGCTGGTGCAGGAGGTGGGCACCCTGCTCACCGGCGCCGCCCGGGCCCGGCGGCGGGTCGCCACCTTCGGCATCGACGCCCAGGTGCGGTTCGCCTCCGCGGCCGACCGCACCGCCTTCGCCGACGAACTCGCCCAGGCGGTGGCCGTGCTGGTCAGCCGCTACCACGACGAGTCCGCCCCCGGCGGCCGCACCCACCGGGTGGTCGCCGGGCTCCACCAGATCCCCGCCACGGACACCGGCGCCGAGCCGGGACAGGAGCACGCACGATGACCCACCCGTTCGAGATCGAGCTGGAGACCGCCCTGCCGGCGAGCCCGGACGAGGTCTGGGAGGCGATCGCCACCGGACCGGGCCTGGACTCCTGGTTCATGGGCCGCAACGAGCTGGACCCGCGCGAGGGCGGCACCGCCGTCATGGAGATCGGCGGCCACCGTGAGGCCGCGGTGATCACCGCCTACGAGCCCGGCAGGCGCCTGGCCACCCGCACCGCCACCGCCGAGAACGGCCGCTTCATGGCCTTCGAGTACCTCGTCGAGGGCCGCGAGGGCGCCGCCACCGTGCTCCGCGTCGTCCACAGCGGCCTGCTCGGCGACGACTGGGAGGACGAGTACGACGCGCTGCGCCGCGGCTGGCCGTTCCACCTGCACACCCTGCGCGAGTACCTGGCGCACTTCCCGGGCCGCACCGGGGCCCCGGTCTTCGCCGTCGGCCCGGTGCCCGGCCGCCCGGCCGAGGAACTGCGCGCGGCGCTGGCCGGCGCGCTCGCCCTGCCGTCCCCGCCCGCCGTCGGCGCCCGGCTGCGTGCCGAGCCGGCCGGGCTGCCGGCCCTGGACGGCGAGGTGGTCTGGGCGGACGCGGAGCGCTTCTCCGTCCGCACCGCCGACGGCCTCTACACCTTCCACCACGGCGCCGGCCTGGTCCTGATGTTCCACCACCTCTTCGGCCCCCGGCCGGAGGGCATCGAGGCCGCCTGGCAGCAGTGGCTGGCCGGCGTCCTCGCCTGACCCGCGCATCCACGCGCTACCACCGCTATCACCGCTACCACTGCCACAACCGCTACCACGGCTGACACCGCTACGCCGTCGCAACCGCTACCACTGCTAGTGCTGCTACCGCTGCCATCGCCGCTACCACCGCTCACCGAGGAACCATCATGCGCACCCTGATCAGCACCGCGTTCATCTCCCTCGACGGCGTCGTCGAGGCTCCCGGCGGTGAACCCGGCTACCGCAACTCCGGCTGGACCTTCAAGGACATCGAGTTCGTCCCCGAGGCCTACGAGATCAAGGGCCAGGAGCAGGAGGAGGCCACCGCGATGCTGCTGGGCCGGGTCAGCTACCAGGCCTTCAGCCCGGTCTGGCCGGACATGGCGGAGTTCGCCCGCTACAAGGAACTGCCGAAGTACGTCGTCTCCACCACCCTCACCGAGGGCGACCTGGTGGCGAACTGGGGCGAGACCACCCTCCTGCGCTCGCTCGACGAGGTCGCCGCGCTGAAGGGGACCGAGGGCGGCCCGATCATCGTCCACGGCAGCGCCGCCCTCAACCGGGCGCTCTCCGACGCCGGTCTGATCGACCGCTACCACCTGCTCGTCTACCCGCTGCTGCTCGGCGCCGGGAAGCGCCTGTTCAGCACCACCGACAAGGACGCCCAGAAGCTGGCGCTGGTCGAGCACGCGGTCTACTCCAACGGTCTGCAGAAGCAGGTCTTCGACGTGGTCCGCTGACGCCGCCCCGGGCCGGTGCTCGCAGGAGAACCGGCCCGCGGGCCCGCCCGGAATGGCAGCATGCGGGCATGACCGATCATCAGAACGACGTCGTCCCCCTGGAGAGCTACGACCCCGCCGAGATATTCGGCGACACCCCGGACCCGTTCGGGGTCGACGCGCTGGGGATCACCTGGCGGCGCAAGGAGCACCACGTCGGGATCCGCGCGGAGCCGAACGGCCCGCTCGTCGCGCACGCCGGGCTGGTCGTGCTGCCGGTGTCGGTGGGCGGCCGGCGGACCGACGTCGTCGGGCTGGGCGGCGTGGCCGTCGCCGCCGGGCGGCGCGGGAACGGGCTCGCCCGCGCGGTGGTGGGTGGCGCACTGGCCCGCGCCCGCGAGCTCGGACCGCAGGCGGCGATCCTGTTCTGCCGTCCCGACGTGGCCGGCCTCTACACCCGCCTCGGCTGGCGCCCGGTGGAGGGCCCCGTCGAGGTCGAGCAGCCCGCCGGCCCGGTGGTGATGCCGCTGCGCACGATGTGGTTCCCGCTGCACGAGGGCGCGCGCCGGCCGGAGGGCGCCGTGCGGTTGCACTCCCTGCCGATGTGAGCGCGGGCGCGACGGGACGCGGGAGCGGCCGGTCCGTCGGTGCCGCGTGCGATGCTGGCCCCGTGGTGTTCGATTTTGAGGCCGAGCTCTGGATCTGGGACGCCCGGCGAGCCGACAGCTGGACCTTCGTCAGCCTGCCCGTCGAGGCCTCCGAGGAGATCCGCGACGTGGCCGCCGGTCCGCGCCGCGGCTTCGGCTCGCTGCGCGTGCGGGTCACCCTCGGCGGCAGCGCCTGGCAGACGTCGATCTTCCCCGACCGCACCCGCGGCTGCTACGTGCTGCCCGTCAAGCGCGCCGTCCGCACGGCCGAGGGCCTGGAACCGGGCGACACCACCGCCGTCACCGTCGAACTCCTCGACCTCTGACCGACCCGCCGACCCGCCGACCCGCCGACCCGCCGACCACCACCGGTGGGCCCCCGTTCCCCGCGGACCGGCGGCGGACGCCCTCCCGGTGCCGTCGAGGAGGGGTGCACCTAGCTGCACCCCTCCTGGGCAGCTACCCGCAATGGCCCGCGGCCGCCGGGACGGAAGAGTCGACGCCGAAGGAAGCACGCGATCGAGCGGACCGGAGGCGGACGACATGCGGACAGAGACGGACCTGGAGACGGGGGAGCGCCGGGGACGGCGGACGGCGTGGAAGGCGGAGGCGGCGGTGTTCCTCGCCGTCGCCTTCCCCGCCGCCGGAGCCCTGGGCGCACTCCAGCCGGCGACCGGGATCCCGGACGAGGTCCTCCAGCTCACCCAGTTCGGCCCGGCCGCCGGGGTGCTGGTGGCGGCCCTGGTGTGGCCGGAGCGGATCCGGAGGCGGCTGGCCGGGGCGGGCCCCGGGGCCGGCGGCGCCCGGAAGGACACCGCGTGGGCGGGCCCGGGCCGTACCGGGCCGGCGCTGCTGCTCACCGCGCCGCTGATCATCGCCCTGGCCGCCGGTGCCTACGCGCTGCTCGACGGCGATGCCCGGCTCACCGACCCCCGCTCCCTCGCCCACCCCTTCACGCTGATCGTCCTGGCCCAGCTGCTCGGGGCCTGCGGGGAGGAGATCGGCTGGCGGTGCTACCTCCAGCCGCTGCTGCGCACCCGCTTCGGGCCGGTCACCGCCTCGGTCGCGGTGGGCCTGTTCTGGGGCGGGTGGCACGTGCAGGTGTTCGCCCAGCAGCCCGCGTACGCGGCCGGGTTCCTGCTGGCCGCGGTGGCGATGTCGGTCGTCCTCGGGCTCGCCCTGGAGGACGCGCCGGCCGGCCGGCTGCTGCTCGCGGGCGGCTTCCACACCCTGGTCAACCTGGGGATGCTGCTGACGATGGACGAGGAGGACGGCACCGTGGCGCCCATGGTGCTGTTCGGCGGCGCCTGCCTGGTGGCGGCGGTGGCGTGGGTGCTGCGGTCCCGCCGGCGGAGCGGGGCGCACCCGGACGCGGCGCACCCGGACGTGGCGCACCCGGAGGGGGCGTACCGGGAGGAGCCGGTGGCCGGGCCGGATAGGATCCCGGCGGCGCGGCACGGGGCGCGCTGAGGTGACGGAGCGACGGGCGGGCATGGCGACGGGGCAGGACGGCGCGGAGGCGGAGAACACGGCGCGCGCACAGGTGCGTGCGCTGGCCCGCTGTCAGCTGCTCTCGCTGCACTCCCTCGTGGTGAGCGCGGTCGGCGCGCTGGTGGTGGGGGCGCTGATGCTGCTCCCGATCGGGGTGGGCCGGCCGCTGCTGCCCGGCGCGGCGCAGGCGCTGCGCCGGGCGTCCGACCGCGGCCGCGCCTGGACGGAGCGCTGGACCGGGACCGGCATCAGCCCGCCCGAGCCGCTGCCGCCCGCGGACGGCCCGCGGAGCCGGCGCGCCGTGCGCATCCTCGGCGACGACGGCTTCTGGCGGGACCTCAGGTGGTCGTGGCTGGAGCCGTGGACCGGCGGGCTGCTGGTCGGGGTGCCGCTGTGGCTCGTCGCGTTCGGGCTGTTCGGGGCCGTCGTCCAGCCCTTCGTCTGGCCGTGGCTCGGCCCGAACAACTGGTACGCCTTCGTGCTCGTGGACTCCACCGCCTCGATGCTGGCCGCCGCCGTGCTCGGCCTGCTGTTCGCCGGGGCGGGCCTGCGGCTGGCGCCCGCCGCGCTGGAACTGCACGCGAACTGGAGCCGCCGGGCGCTCGCGGCGCCGTACACCACCGAACTGGTGCGGCGGATCGAGCACCTGACCGACACCCGGGCCGAGGCGCTGGACGCGCGGGCGGACGAACTGCGGCGCATCGAGCGGGACCTCCACGACGGCGCGCAGGCCAGGCTGGTCGCCGTCGGCATGGCGCTGGACGAGGCCACCCGGCTGCTGGACGCCGACCCGGCCGGTGCCCGCGCCCTGCTGCGCGAGGTGCGGGCCGGGTCGGCGCGGGCGCTGCAGGACCTGCGCGACCTGGTCCACGGCATCCACCCGCCGATCCTCACCGACCGCGGCCTCGGCGACGCCGTCCGCTCCCTCGCGCTGGACAGCTTCCTCGACGTGCACGTCACGGCGGAGCTGCCGGGGCGCCTGCCGGTGCCGGTCGAGACCGCCGCCTACTTCGCCGTCGCCGAACTGCTCGCCAACGCGGCCAAGCACTCGGGCGGCCGCGAGGTGACGGTCCGCCTGACGCACGCGGACGGCACCCTGCGCGCCGTCGTCGCGGACGACGGCCGCGGCGGCGCCCGCCCGGAGGGGGGCACCGGCCTGCGCGGCGTGGCACGCCGGCTGAGTACCGTCGACGGAACCCTCGCCCTGCACAGCCCGCCGGGCGGCCCGACCACCGTGACCCTGGAGATACCGTGCGAGATCCGCTCCGAGATCCCCTCCCCGAGCCCCTCCCGGCCCCCCTGCGCGTCGTCCTCGCCGAGGACCTCTTCCTCCTCCGGGACGGCCTGATCCGCACGCTCCAGGAACACGGCTGCGAGGTGGTCGCCGCCGTCGACAACGGACCGGCCCTGCTGCGCGCGCTGCGCGAGCAGCGGCCGGACGTCGCCGTGGTCGACATCCGGCTGCCGCCGAGCTTCACCGACGAGGGACTGCGCGCCGCCCTGGAGGCCCGCCGGGCGCGCCCCGGCCTGCCGGTGCTGATCCTCTCCCAGTACGTCGACCAGCTCTACGCCCAGGAGCTGCTGGCCGGCGGCGAGGGCGCGATCGGCTACCTGCTCAAGGACCGGGTCACCCACACCGCCCAGTTCGTGGACGCGGTGCGCAGCGTCGCGGCCGGCGGCACGGTGATGGACCCGCAGGTGATCGCCAAGCTGCTGGCCCGCAGCGACGCCCGGGGCACCACCGCCGAGCTGACCCCGCGCGAGCACGAGGTGCTGCGGCTGATGGCCGAGGGCCGCTCCAACGCCGCCATCATGAACACCCTGCACATCGGCGAGAGCGCCGTCGCCAAGCACACCGCGAGCATCTTCGCCAAGCTGCGGATCGAGGCCTCCGCCGACGACAACCGCCGGGTGCTCGCCGTGCTCGCCTACCTCAAGCGCTGATCCGTCGTCACCTTCCCGCCTTGACCCTCACATTGGTGTGAGGGTTCAGGATGGCGCCATGACCGATGATCGGAATGGACCCCGGAACGCACCGGCGAAGGACACCCCCGTCGCCGTCCTCGGCCTCGGGCTGATGGGACGGGCCCTGGCCGGGGCGTTCCTGCGCGCGGGCCACCCCACCACGGTGTGGAACCGCACTCCCTCGAAGACCGCCGCCGCCGTCGCGGCGGGAGCCCGCGCCGCCGCCTCGCCCGAGGAGGCGGTGGCCGCCGCCGGGCTGGTGGTGGTCTGCGTGTCGGACCACGCCGCCGTCCGCGACCTGCTCGACCGCCTCGACGCCGCCGGCCCCGGACCGCTCGCCGGCCGGGTGCTGGTCGACCTGACCTCCGGTACCGCCGCGCAGGCCCGGGAGAACGCCGCCCGGGTGGCCGCCGCGGGCGGCGGGTACCTGGACGGCGCGATCCTCGCGGTGCCGCCGGCCGTCGGCACGCCCGAGGCCGCCGTGGTGTACGGCGGCGTCCGCGCGGACTTCGAGCGCCACGAGCCCGCGCTGCGCGTCCTCGCCCCCGACGCCACCGTCCACCTGGGCGAGGACCACGGCCTGGCCGCGCTCTACGACGCCGCCGTGCTCGGCCTGATGTGGAGCGTTCTCAACGGCTTCCTGCACGGCGCCGCGCTGCTCGGCGCGGCGGGCGTGGATGCGGCGGCCTTCGCCCCGCTCGCCGCCCGCTCGACCGTGACGGTGGCCGGCTGGCTGGAGGGGTACGCCGACCAGATCGACGCCGGTGCCTACCCGGCCGACGACGCCACCCTGGAGACCCACGTCGCCGCGATGGACCACCTGGCCGAACAGAGCGCCGGCCTCGGCGTGAGCACCGAACTCCCGGACCTCGTCCGGACGCTGGCGGGCCGTGCGCTGGCGGCCGGGCAGGGCGGCGCGAGCTACGCCTCGCTGATCGAGCAGTTCCGCCGTCCTGCGCCCTCCGGCGGGGAGGGCGGCGGAGAATGACCGGCATGACGACCTTCGATCCCCGCACCCTGCTCGCCGAGAGCCGCCTCGGCGTGCTCGCCACGATCAAGTCCGACGGGCGGCCCCAGCTCTCGCCCGTGATGCCGTACTACGACCGGGCCGCCGAGCGGCTCTACGTGTCGATGACGGAGGGCCGCGCCAAGACCGCCAATCTGCGCCGCGACCCGCGCGCCGCCCTGGAGGTCACCCGCGCCGACGGCCGGGCCTGGGCCACCGCCGAGGGCACGGTCACCCTGGTCGGCCCGTCGGAGGACCCGGCGGGGCCCGAGGTGGAGGTGCTGGTCGACTACTACCGCCGCGCCGCCGGTGAGCACCCGGACTGGGACGAGTACCGCGCCGTGATGGTCGCCGACCGGCGGGTCCTCATGATCCTCGCGGTCGACCACGTCTACGGCGCGCAGCTCGGCTGACCGCCCCGGTCGACCTCCGGGGGCGGCGACGCCCCCACCGCCCGCGCCCGACCGCCCCCGGAGTCACCCGGCGGGCGGTCGGGCGCGGGCGTCCGCCGGGGTGACCGGGCGGTGCATGGTGGTGACGGCGCCGAAGCCCAGCAGGGTCCGCAGGTACGGGGTCCGCTCGGTGCGGGTGGCCGTGAAGCCGTGGCGCTCGTAGAGGGCGCGGGCGCGCGGGTTGACGTCGATGACGTCGAGGCGGATGCGGTGGCAGCCCTGCTCGGCGGCGACCGCCGCGACCTCGGTGAGCAGCAGTCCGCCGATGCCCCGCCCGCGCTGCCCGGCGTCCACGGCGATGCCGTCCATCACCAGTTCTCCCGGCCCGGGCCTGCGTTCGAACAGCGCGAGGACGGCGAGCCGGGGCAGGCCCCGGACCGGGCCGTAGGCGGCGAGCACGTCACCGGCGCCGCCGCCGGTCAGCCCGCGCCCGCCGAGCCGGTAGCCCGCGACGCCGACGACCTCCCCGCCCCGCACGGCGACGATCCCCCGGTCGTGGTGGAGGTGCCCGGCGATGAAGGCGCGGCCGGCCTCGGGCGGGTCGAGCGCCGGGCCGAGCTTGCGGCCGAAGGCCTCCCAGTACAGCGCGGCGACCCTCGCCTCGGCGCCGGCCGGCACCGCGCGCAGCAGCGCGGGCCCACCGCCCCCGTCCTCGCTCCCCATGGTGGTGCGCCCCTCTCGTCGCGTTCCGGATTTGCGTGATCGACCATACAACGTTCATTCTCGAAACGAGAGTTTCTATGGCGATAGTTCTGGAGGGGATTCCATGGAGCAGAATCGAACCGGGGCGGCCACCGCCGCCGCAGCGCACCGCGAGGGGGCCGGTCCGACGCGGCTCGCGGACGTCGACGCCCTGCGCGGCTTCGCGCTGTTCGGCATCCTGACCGTCAACATCACCTACCTCGCCTCCGCCTACCACGGCACCGGCGTGGACGAACCGGGCTTCGGCTCACCGCTCGACACCGCCGTGCGGGCCGTGGTGGCGCTGCTGTTCGAGGCGAAGTTCTTCCTGCTGTTCTCGTTCCTCTTCGGCTACAGCTTCACCCTCCAGCTCGACTCCGCCGAACGGCGCGGCGTTCGCTTCACCCCGCGCTTCCTGCGCCGCCTGGCCGGCCTCTTCGCGCTCGGGCTGCTGCACGCCGTGCTGCTCTTCCCCGGCGACATCCTCACCACCTACGCGGTGCTCGGACTGGTCCTGCTCGCACTGCACCGGATCCGGCCGCGCACCGCGGTGCGCACGGCCGTCGCCCTGCTCGCGGTCACCGCCGCCGCCTACTGGCTGCTCGCCCTGGCCCTGCGCGGCGCCGACGGCGGGGACCGGGCCGCCGCCGCGGCCGACGCGCAGAGCGCCACCGAGGCCCTGCGCGGCGGGTTCGGGGCGGTCGTCGGGGCGCACCTCGACCAGCTGCCGAACGTGCTGTTCCTGCTGGTGTTCTTCCAGGCCCCGGCGGCCCTCGCGGCCTTCCTGCTCGGCCTGGCGGCCGGCCGGCACCGGGCCCTGGCCGACCTCGCCCGCCACGACCGGACGCTGCGCCGGCTCCAGGCCGTCGGTTTCCCGCTCGGACTGCTCGGCGCCGGTGTCTACACCTGGTCGGCGCTCGGCCACCCCGGTCCGGCCGCCGAGGTGTTCGCGCTCGGGGTGGACGTGATCACCGCGCCGGCGCTGGCCGCGGCGTACGCGGCGACCGTGCTGCGGCTGGCCGCCGGGCGCCACGGGCGGCGGCTGGTGGCGGTGCTGGCGCCGCCCGGGCGGATGACGCTCACCAACTACCTGACGCAGTCGCTGGTCTGCGTGCTGGTGTTCACCGGCGTGGGGGCCGGGCTGGTCGGGCGGGTGGCGCCGGCCGGGGTGGCGCTGATCGGTGTCGCGCTGTTCGCGGCGCAGGCCGTGTTCTGCCGCTGGTGGCTGGCCCGGCACCCGTACGGCCCGGTGGAGTGGCTGCTGCGCGCGCTCACCACACTGTCCTGGCCGCGCCTGCGCGGCGCGGCGGACGCGGGCACGACGCGCCCGGGCGGCTGAGCCGTCCCTGGCGGTGACGCACCGTCAGCTCCCCTGCTCGGCAGTCTCCCTCCCACGGCTGATTGCCGTACGCCATCCGGGTGAATTCGTGGCTTCCGATGTTTTCGATCATGGGCGGCTATGCTGCCGCCCGGTCAGGCCCTCGCGAAAGCCCTCGCGACGGGCGCTTCGGGACGAGGGCGGGAGCCGAGAAGATGATGGGACCGGCGCATTCGTTGTCGGGCGCGGCGGCATGGCTGGGCGTGGGAGCGATCGCGGAGGCCATGGGCGAACCGATGCCCTGGCCGGTACTGCTGACAGGGGCGCTGATCTGCGCGGGCGCCGCGCTGGCGCCGGACCTCGACCACAAGGCGGCGACCATATCCCGGGCGTTCGGCCCGGTGTCGAGGATCCTCTGCGAGGTGATCGACAAGCTCTCCTACGCCGTGTACAAGGCGACCCGCAGCAGGCACGACCCGCGCCGCTCCGGCGGCCACCGCACCCTGACCCACACCTGGCTCTGGGCGGTGCTGTGCGGCGCGGGCGCGTCGGCCGTCACCGTGTGGGGCGGCCGGTGGGGCGTGCTGGTGGTGCTCTTCGTGCACATGGTGCTGGCGATCGAGGGCCTGCTGTGGCGCCAGGCCCGGGTCTCCAGCGACGTCCTGGTCTGGCTGCTCGGCGCGGCCTCCACCTGGCTGATCACCGGTGTGCTGGACAAGCCCGGCAACGGCGCGCTCTGGCTGTTCGACCAGCCGGGGCAGGAGTACCTGTGGATCGGCCTGCCGATCACCCTCGGCGCGCTGGTGCACTGCCTGGGCGACGCGCTGACCGTCTCGGGCTGCCCGGTGCTGTGGCCGATCCCGATCGGCCGCAAGCGCTGGTACCCGCTGGGGCCGCCGAAGGCGATGCGGTTCCGGGCCGGCAGCTGGGTGGAGCTGAAGGTGCTGATGCCGGTGTTCATGGGCGCCGGCGGACTGTGCGCGGTGGGTGCGCTCGGCTACTTCGGCTGATCCGGCGGGCCGCCCGCGCACGGGCCCCGCACCGGGAGGACTTCCTCCGGTGCGGGGCCCGTGCCGTGCGGGCGGGGGCGCTCTCAGTGCTGGTGGCCCGCACCGCCGTGCCCGGTCGGCTCGGCGGCGGGTGCCGGGGTCCCGGCGGCCGGCCCGGTGGCGGGCGCGGGGATGGCGGGCGCGGGGGTGACGGGTGCGGGGGTGACGGGTGCGGGGGTGCCGCCGACGGGGAGGGTGAACGCGGCGGTGTGCACGGTGCCCTCGTGCCGGAAGTCCAGGAACAGCCGGTACTCGCCGCCGCTGGGCGCCGTGGTGGTGAAGGTGATCGCCGGCCCGCCGGCCGTGGCGGCGCCCTCGGGCAGCCGGCCGTCGGGGTGGACGTGCAGGTAGGCGAGGTCGCCGGCGCGCAGCGCGACCAGGTGGCCGGCCGCGCCGAGGTACGGCTGGAGGTCGGTGACGGGCCGCCCGTCCCGGCCCACGTTCAGCGTCAGCTGCCCGGCCCGGCCCGGGGTGAGCTCGCCGTCCAGGGTGACGGTGTAGCCGTCGACGGTGACGGTCCGTCCGGTCTGCGGCAGCGGGGCCGGGCGCAGCTCGCCGGCGACGTGTAGGTCCGCGCCCAGGGTCAGGCCCTCGGCGGCGTCGGCCGGGGTGAAGTCGGCGAACACCCGGTACTCCCCGGCGGCCGGCAGGGCGACGGGCGCGCTCCAGGTGCCGTCGGCGGCCCGGACCGGGTGGAGGTGCTGGAAGTCGGAGAGGTCGCGCGGGGCGACGATCAGGTGCAGTTCCTTCTCGTGCGCCGGGCGGTAGGCGGTGACCGGGCGGCCGTCGGCGCCGAGGACGCGGAACCTCAGCTCGGCCGGGGCGCCGGCGGTGGCGAAGGGGTTCTCCAGGGCGAGCGTGTAGCCGCGTTCGGAGATCTGCAGGCCGCCGGGAAGCCGTTCGGCTGCTGCTGCCGCTTCGGTTCCCGCCGCGCCGGTGTCGGCGGGGGCCGGGGTGTGCCCGGCGTGCGCGGCGTTCGTGGGGCGCGCGGCGGGCGTCCCGTCGCCGGTGAGGTGGCCGACGCCGTACGCGGCGCCGAAGGCGGTGGTCACGCCGGTGGCGAAGGCGGCGATCTTCAGGGCGGTGTTCATGGCGGACTCCTCGGTGCGCGGGCGTGGCCGGGTGGGGCGGGGGCTGGTGGGGGAGCGGCGGTTCAGGCCCGCATCAGGCGGGCGATCGCCTGCGAGGCCTCGGTGACCTTGGCGTCGGCGTCCGCGCCGCCCTTGGCGATGGCGTCCTGGACGCAGTGCCCGAGGTGGTCGTCCAGCAGCTGGAGCGCGACCGACTGGAGCGCCTTGGTGACGGCCGAGATCTGGGTGAGCACTTCGATGCAGTAGCTGTCCGAGTCGACCATCCGCTGCAGTCCGCGGATCTGGCCCTCGACCCGGCGCAGCCTGCGCTGCACCTGGTCCTTCTCGTGGTGGTAGCCGGGCATGGGGATCTCCAGGGGTCGTCGAGCTGGTCCTCCGACGCCGCTGATTAGATACCCCCTAGGGGTATGGGGTCAAGGGTGGCCGATCCCGGGCGAGGGCTTGCGAGGCATACCCCCCAGGGGTATAAATGGAGTCATCGCCAGCCGATACCCCCGCCGGGTATCGCGACCCTGCTACTCACGGAGGACCCCATGTCCTGCTGCTCCAGCGACGGCACCTGCTCCACCGGCTCGACCATCACCGTCGACCCCGCTGCCACGGCCGTCACCACCGCCTACGCCGTCGCCGGGATGACCTGCGGCCACTGCGAGCAGGCCGTCGGCAAGGCGGTCTCCGCCCTCCCCGGCGTCACCGCCGTGCGCGTCGACGTCCCGGCCGGCCTGGTCACCGTCTCCGCCGCCGCGGAGCCGGACGAGGCGGCCCTGCGCGCCGCCGTCGACGACGCCGGCTACGAGCTCACCGGCCGGGCCTGACCGCCCGGCGGGTCCGGGGCCCGGCCCCCGGCCGGCGCCGCCTCCCCGAACCCCCTGGGGGTATCGGGCCCCGGACCCCCGCCCGCCCCACCGCCCCACCGACGACCCACGAGGAGCCCAGATGACCACCCAGGCGCCCGCCTCCACCGAGGTGGAACTCCAGATCGGCGGCATGACCTGCGCCTCGTGCGCCGCCCGGATCGAGAAGAAGCTCAACCGCATGGACGGGGTCACCGCCACCGTCAACTACGCCACCGAGAAGGCCAAGGTGAACGTCACCGGCGCCGTCGAGGTCGCCGACCTGATCGCCACCGTCGAGGCCACCGGCTACACCGCCGCCGTGCCCCGCCCCGCCGCCGCCGAGTCCGCCGCGGGCCCGGACGACGGCGCCGAGCCCGCCGACGAACTCGCCCCGCTGCGGCAGCGGCTGATCACCGCGCTCGCCCTGGCCGTCCCGGTCATCGCCATGGCGATGGTCCCCGCCCTCCAGTTCGACAACTGGCAGTGGCTCTCGCTCACCCTCGCCGCCCCCGTCGTCACCTACGCCGCCTGGCCCTTCCACAGGGCCGCCTGGACCAACGCCCGGCACGGCGCCGCGACCATGGACACCCTGGTCTCGCTCGGCACCGGCGCCGCGTTCCTCTGGTCGCTGTGGGCGCTGTTCTTCGGCCACGCCGGGATGCCCGGCATGCGGCACGGCTTCGAGTTCACCATCGCCCGTTCCGACGGCTCGTCCAACATCTACCTGGAGGCCGCCGCCGGGGTCACCGCCTTCATCCTGGCCGGCCGCTACTTCGAGGCCCGCTCCAAGCGCACCGCGGGCGCCGCGCTCAAGGCGCTGCTGCAACTCGGCGCCAAGGACGTCACCGTGCTGCGCGGCGGCGCCGAGCTCCGCGTCCCGGTCGCCGAACTGACCGTCGGCGAGCTGTTCGTGGTCCGCCCCGGCGAGAAGATCGCCACCGACGGCGTGGTCGTCGAGGGCGCCTCCGCCGTCGACGCCTCGATGCTGACCGGCGAGTCCGTGCCCGTCGAGGTCGGCCCCGGCGACACCGTCACCGGCGCCACCGTCAACGCCGGCGGCCGCCTGGTCGTCCGGGCCGCCCGGGTCGGCGCCGACACCCAGCTCGCCCGGATGGCCAGGCTCGTCGAGGACGCCCAGAGCGGCAAGGCCGCCGCCCAGCGGCTCGCCGACCGGATCTCCGCCGTCTTCGTGCCGATCGTCATCACCCTGGCCCTGGCCACCCTCGGCTACTGGCTCGGCACCGGCGAGGGCTGGACCGCCGCCTTCACCGCCGCCGTCGCCGTGCTGATCATCGCCTGCCCCTGCGCCCTCGGCCTGGCCACCCCGACCGCGCTCCTCGTCGGCACCGGCCGCGGCGCCCAGCTCGGCGTCCTCATCAAGGGCCCCGAGGTGCTGGAGAACACCCGCCGGGTCGACACCGTCGTCCTGGACAAGACCGGCACCGTCACCACCGGCCGGATGACCCTGCTCGCCGTGCGCACCGCCGAGGGCGTCAGCGAGGACGAGGCGCTGCGTCTGGCCGGCGCCCTGGAGCACGCCTCCGAGCACCCGATCGCCGCCGCCATCGCCACCGCCGCCGCCGAGCGCCTCGGCACCCTGCCCGCCGTCGAGGGCTTCGAGAACGTCCCCGGCCTCGGCGTCCAGGGCGTCGTCGACGGCCACGCGGTGGTCGCGGGCCGCGAGTCCCTGCTCGCCGCGTGGTCGCAGCAGCTGCCCGCCGCGCTCGCCGGGGCCAAGCGCGCCGCCGAGGCCGCCGGCCGCACCGCTGTCGCGGTCGGCTGGGACGGCGAGGCCAGGGCCGTCCTGGAGGTCGCCGACGCGGTCAAGCCCACCAGCGCCGAGGCGGTCGCCCAACTGCGCGCCCTGGGCCTGCGGCCGGTGCTGCTCACCGGTGACAACCGGCTGGTCGCCGAGGCCGTCGCCGCCGAGGTCGGCATCCCCGCCGAGGACGTGATCGCCGAGGTGCTGCCCGAGGACAAGGTCGCGGTGGTCCAGCGGCTGCAGGGCGAGGGCAAGGTCGTCGCGATGGTCGGCGACGGCGTCAACGACGCCGCCGCGCTCGCCCAGGCCGACCTCGGACTCGCCATGGGCACCGGCACCGACGCCGCCATCGAGGCCGCCGACCTCACCCTGGTCCGCGGCGACCTGCGCGCGGCCGCCGACGCCATCCGCCTCTCCCGCAGGACCCTGGGCACCATCAAGAGCAACCTCTTCTGGGCCTTCGGCTACAACGTCGCCGCCCTGCCGCTGGCCGCCGCCGGCCTGCTCAACCCGATGATCGCGGGCGCGGCGATGGCCTTCTCCTCGGTTTTCGTGGTCGGCAACAGCCTCCGGCTGCGGACCTTCCGCTGACCCTCCGGGCCGCCGATCCCGCCCCCGGATCCCGCCCCCGGATCCCGCCCCCCGGATCCCGCCCCCCGGATCCCGCCCGCCGGTCCCGCGAGCCCCCGGAACCACCCGGTTCCGGGGGCTCGGGCGTGTCCGCCCGCACGCCCCGGGCCGCCCGCACGCCCCGGGCCGGCCGCCCCGGGCCGCCCGGCCGCACCGGCCCGAGGAGCCGCACTGGCCCGATGAGGGGACACCGCCGAGGCGTTCCCGCAGGTCGGCGGCCCGGTGACATAGCCTGGCGCCTTGCCGCCCCGCCGTCGGCCGGACGGCTCTCGGGACCGTGGACAAGGGGTGCAGGGTGGCTTCCTCGGCGACGGAGGGCCCGGGCGAAGGCGCCCCGGGGCACGGCCGGCGGTTCCGGGCCTGGCTGCTCGAAGGCCTCTCCGACATGGCCAAGCAGCACCCCGGACCGCACGCCCAGGCACCCGCCGAACGCGGCCGCCCCTGGTGGCGGGTGATGTGCCTGACCGGCCTCGACTACTTCTCCACCCTCGGCTACCAGCCCGGCATCGCCGCCCTCGCCGCCGGCCTGCTCTCCCCGGTGGCCACCGTCGTCCTGGTCGTCGTCACCCTCTGCGGCGCCCTGCCCGTCTACCGCAGGGTCGCCCGGGAGAGCCCGCACGGCGAGGGCTCGATCGCGATGCTGGAACGCCTGCTCTCGTTCTGGCAGGGCAAGCTCTTCGTCCTCGCCCTGCTCGGCTTCGCCGCCACCGACTTCATGATCACCATCACCCTGTCCGCCGCCGACGCCACCGCCCACCTGGTCGAGAACCCGCACCTGCACGACGCCCTGACCGGCCGCCAGGTCCCCATCACGCTGGTGCTGATCGCCCTGCTCGGCGGTGTCTTCCTCAAGGGGTTCAGCGAGGCGATCGGGCTGGCGGTCTTCCTGGTCGGGATCTACCTCTCGCTCAACGTGGTCGTCGTCGTCACCGGCTTCTACCACGTGCTGCGGTCCCCGCACGTGGTCGGGGACTGGGCGGACGCGCTGACCGCCGAACACGGCAACGTCCTCGCCATGGTCGGCGTCGCCCTGGTGACCTTCCCCAAGCTGGCGCTCGGCCTCTCCGGCTTCGAGACCGGCGTCGCCGTCATGCCGCACATCGAGGGCGACCCCGACGACACCGAGGAGAAACCCACCGGCCGGATCCGCGGCGCCCGCAAGCTGCTCACCACCGCCGCCCTGATCATGAGCGTCTTCCTGATCACCACCAGCTTCATCACCACCCTGCTGATCCCGAAGGAGGCCTTCGAGAAGGGCGGCCAGGCCAACGGCCGGGCGCTCGCCTACCTGGCCCACGAGTACCTCGGCAACACCTTCGGCAGCGTCTACGACCTCTCCACCATCGCCATCCTCTGGTTCGCCGGCGCCTCCGCGATGGCCGGCATGCTCAACCTGCTGCCGCGCTACCTGCCCCGCTACGGCATGGCCCCGCACTGGGCGAAGGCGGTGCGGCCGATGGTCATCGTGCTCACCCTGATCGCCTTCCTGGTCACCTGGATCTTCGACGCCGGCGTGGACGCGCAGGGGGGCGCCTACGCCACCGGCGTCCTGGTGCTGATCAGCTCCGCCGCCATCGCCGTCACCATCGCGGCCCGCGCCGCCCGCCAGCACCGCTGGACGATCGGCTTCGCGGCCATCGCGGCCGTCTTCCTCTACACCACGGCCCTCAACATCGCCGAACGCCCCGACGGCGTGAAGATCGGCGCCTGCTTCATCGCCGCCATCATGCTCGTCTCCTTCCTCTCCCGCCTCAAACGCGCCTTCGAACTGCGCGTCACCGACGTCGTCTTCGACGAGGCCGCCGAGCGCTTCGTGCGCGACTACACCCACCGGCCGCTGCGGCTGATCGCCAACGAGCCGAAGCGCCGCGACCTCGCCGAGTACCAGGCGAAGAAGCACCAGATCCGGGCCGACAACGACATCCCCGCCGAGGACGACCTGGTCTTCGTCGAGGTGACGGTCCGTGACCCGTCCGAGTTCGAGGCGGTGCTCACCGTGCACGGCGAGGTCCTGCACGACCGCTACCGGGTGCTCTCGCTGGAGAGCTCCAGCGTCCCCAACGCGCTCGCCGCGCTGCTCCTCACCGTGCGCGACCGCACCGGCCAGCAGCCGCACATCTACTTCGAGTGGACCGAGGGCAATCCGTTCGCGCAGTTCCTGCGGTTCTTCCTGTTCGGGCAGGGCGAGGTCGCGCCGGTCACCAGGGAGGTCCTGCGCGAGGCCGAGCCGGACCGCACCCGCCGCCCGCGGGTGCACGTCGGCTGAGGGGTTGTGCCGATGGGGCGTCAGATGCCTACCATGGCGGCCCCGCCGGCCCCGCCCCGCCCTTCCGCAGAGGAGCAACGCCCGTGCGCCATCGAAGGTTCGGTTCGATCGCCCTGACCGGGGCCCTCGCCCTCGCCGCCCTCGGCACCGCCCCGGCCGTCGCCGCCTCCCCGGTCGCCGCCCCGGCCGACGCGGGCTCCCCAGGCGTCGCCGCCGCCCCGGGGAGCCCGCGGCACGGTGTCGAGGTGTTCGGCGACGACGGCTCGATCGGCCGGGCCACCGTGCCCGCCGCCTCCCCGTACCTGACCGGCGGCCGGCCCGGACTCGCGCCCGCCCCCGGGGACGGCGAGGTCACGCCGATCCTGCGCGGCGGCGAGCCGGCGGACAAGGTCGACGTCGTCGTCATCGGTGACGGCTACACCGCCGCCGAGCAGCAGAAGTTCCGTGCCGACGCCCTCGCCAAGTGGCAGGAGCTGAGCGCCGTCGAGCCGTACGCCGCCTACCGGGGCCTGTTCAACGTCTGGGCGGTCGCCACCGTCTCCGCCGAGTCCGGCATCACCGGCGATCCGGACCGCGCCACCGTCCGGGACACCGCCCTCGGCTCCTACTTCTGGTGCGAGGACATCGAACGCCTGCTCTGCGTCGACACCGCGGCCGTCGAGACCTACGCCGCCAAGGCCCCGCAGGCCGACCTCGTGCTCGTCGTCGCCAACACCGCCAAGTACGGCGGCGCCGGGTACAACGTCGCCTCCCCGCTCGGCTACGACGGCATCGCCACCGTGGCGGGCGGCAACCCCAGGGCGGGCCAGATCGCGGTGCACGAGACCGGCCACTCACTCGGCAAGCTCGCCGACGAGTACTTCTACGACGGCGACGACGTCTACCCGGCCGAACTGGGCGAGCCGGACGAGCCCAACATCAGCATGTCCACCGCCGACCGGCTGGCCCGCGACCACGCCAAGTGGTACCGCTGGCTCGGCCGCACCTCGCCCGACGGGGGAGTGGTCGGCAGCTACGAGGGCGGCGGCTACTACCCCAAGGGGCTGTACCGGCCCACCGAGAACTCGATCATGCGGTCGCTGGGGCGGGAGTTCAACCTGCCCGGGCGCGAGGCGATGATCGCCGGCTTCTACCGGCACGCCGTCCCGCTCACCAGCCCCACCCCGGCCGGCACCCCGCTCACCCGCGCCGACCGCCTCACCGTCGACCTCCCGGTCACCGGCACCGTGCTGCGCTGGTCGGTGGACGGCCGTGAGCTGCCGCAGTGGCGCGGCCGCACGTCGGTCAACCTGGCCACCGCCCCCCTCCCCGGCCCGCCCGGCCGCGTCCACACCCTCACCGCCACCGCCACCGACCCCACCCCCGCCGTCCTCGACCCCACCCTCCGCCCCCGCCTGACCGCCACCCTCACCTGGCCCGTCACCCGCTGACCGGACCCTCCCCGGCCCGCCGCCCCCACCCGCACGCCTGCGGCACGAGAAGTCGGCGGGTCCGACTTTCCACTCCCGGGCCACGGCCCCGCCCGGCCTTCGGCGCGCAGAGTCGGCGGGGCCGACTTTCTGCTCCGGGGCGCGGCGTCAGGCCGCCGTGAGGACGGTCTCGTCGTAGGGGGTGACGGGGGTGAAGCCGAGGCGGCGGTAGAGGGCGAGGGCGGTGGGGTGGTCGGCGCGGACGTTGAGGCCGATGTGGTCGGCGCCGCCCTCCGCGAGGAGCGCGCAGAGGCGGGCCGTGCAGGCGGCGGCGAGGCCCCGGCCGCGGGCGTCCGGGTGGGTGGTGACGTTGCCGATCACCGCCACCCGACGTCGCGGCGAGGAGACGTGCACCCCGGCGGTCGCGACCAGCCGGCCCGCGTCGTCCCGGATCCCGACGTACGGGCCCGCGGTCAGCATCCGTTCGTCGAACCAGTTGCCCGGGTACCCGGCGGCGAACAGGGCGAGCAGATCCGGCAGGTCGGCCGGGCCGAGCAGCCCGGCGCCGCGCCCGAGGTGGGGCGCGAGGGCGGTGCGGTCGGTGAGCGCCATCCGCAGCATCGCCGTCCGGCGTTCGGCGCGGTAGGCCGGTGCGAGGGCGTCCACCCCGCCGGTGGTGAGGTGGGCGAGCAGGCGCCGGGGCAGGACCGGCCGCATCGCCCGCAACAGCCCGGCCAGTTCGCCGGTGCGCTCGGGCCGGGCCAGACCGAGCAGGGTCGGCACCTCCCCGACCGTGTACAGCAGCGCCACCGGGCCGTCCGCCGAGGCGGTGTACCAGGCGGTGTGCGACCAGAACGGCTCGTCCAGATCGCCGAGTTCGAAGAGGTGCAGCTCCGGGTCGCGGCCGAACCGGTCGGCGAGCACCGCCCGGTCGTGCAGGCTGGTCAGCGGGGCCCAAGCGGCCGAAGGGGCGGACGAGGCCGAAGGAGCGGAATCGGAGGACACCCCGCCGAGCCTACGCCCGCCCGTCCGCTCCCCGGTCGGCCGGGCCGAGGAGCGCACGCAGCCGGCCGGGCGGCAGACCGGCGGTCCGGTGCATCACCCGGGTCAGGTGTGCCTGGTCGCTGAAGCCCAACTCCTGGGCCAGCAGCGCGAGTCGCGTCTCACCCTCGGTCAGCCGCTCCAGCGCGAGGGCGACTCGCAGCCGGTTGCGGTAGCGGGCGATGCCCTCGCCCGTCGCGGCCCGGAAGATCCGGCTCAGGTGGTACGGCGAACAGCCGACCGCCCGCCCCAGCTGGTCCAGCCCGAGCCCGAGGTCGGCCGCCAGGGCCGCCCGCGCGGCGTCCACCAGCTGCCGGCGCGCGGCGTCCCGGGCCGGTCGGCCGCTCTCGACCCGGGCCGCCGGGGCCAGGGCCGACAGCACCTCACCCGTCAACGCCAGGGTCCGTTCGGCCAGTTCGAAGGAGTCCGCGCCGTCGCGCGCCCGGGCGGTCAGCAGCCGGTGGGCCACCGCCATCCGGGCCGTGGTGAACACCAGCCCCTGCGGCACCTCGGGGTCGCCGCCCAGCAGGGCGGCCACCTGCGGCTCGGAGAGCAGCACCTCGGTGTAGACGTCCCCGCCCCGCGGATGCGCGAACTGCTGCTCGCAGCCCATCCGTTCGACATACACGCAGGCCGGGTCCAGCACCTGCTCGACCCCGTCGGCGCGCCCCTGGAACATCCCGCGCCGCACCAGGGCCAGCCCGAACACCGGCGCCGGCCGCAGGTCCGTCCACCCGTGCGGCGGATCGAGGCAGCTCACATCGGCGACGTACAGGTCGCCCTCGTCCAGCAGGCACGCACGCTCCACCGCCATGCCCGCACCCTACCCGCTCCCTCCGAGGGCCACCCTCCGGCTCAACCGGTGTGCAGGATCCGGAAGTTGTCCGGGTCGGCGGGATCCCGGTCGACGACCTGGACCGGCGGCCACACCCACTGCCAGACGCCGACGCCCGGCGTGCGCGAGAACCGGACCGGCCCCCGCGTCCCCTCCACCGCCACGCGCCGCCAGTCCGCGCCGGGGGAGCGCAGCACCTCCGCGAGCACGGTGATCGTGTCGTAGCCCTCGAAGGCGACGAAGGACGGCGCCTGCGCCAGCCGCTCGCGCAGCGCCGCGCCGACGCGTGCGCCGAGCGGCCCCGGCTGCTCGGGCAGGTAGCGCAGGAACGGGACGGCGGCGCCGTCGTCGCCCAGCAGGGCCCGCCACTCGGCGAACTCCGGCTGGCCGGCCGGGGCCCCGATCAGCACCCCGGCGAGGCGCCGGTCGCGGCGGACGGCCCGGACGATCGGCACCGCCGGCTCCGGGGTGCCCGTCAGCAGGAGCAGGGCCGTCGCCCCGCTGTCGGCGAGCGCGTCGGCCAGGGCGGCGGGGGACAGGGCACGGGCGTCGAGCTCGACGAGGCTGCCGCCGCTCGCGCCGAGGCGGTCCCGCAGGATGCCGGTCCCGGACGCCCAGTAGACGCTGGGCTCGGCCGCCACGGCGATCCGGCGGTGACCCGCGTCGCGCAGGAAGTCCGCGTAGATCCGCCAGCCGTGGGACTGCGCCGGGGCGAGCCGCGCCACCCGGTCGGTCGGCCGGTCGGTGAGCGCGTCGAGGACCGCCGACGAGCAGAGGAACGGCAGACCGAGGGCGTCCGCCCGGGCGGCGACGGTGCGGGCGACGACGCTGTGGTACTCCCCGGCCAGGGCGGCCACCCCGAGGGCCGCCAGTTCGTCGACGGCCGCCGCGGCCCGCTGAGGGTCGGCCGCGGTGTCCCGCACGACCAGTTCGAGCGGCCGTCCGGCGATCCCGCCGGCCGCGTTCACCTCGGCGACGGCCAGGTCGAGTCCGGCCAGCAGGTGCCGGCCCGCCTCGGCCCAGCCGGGCCGGGTGAGCGGGACGAGCGCGCCGATCCGCACGGACGCGCCGTCGGGGCCGTCGGTCCGCTGCGCTTCGGGTCGTGAGGGTGACGGGCTCATGGGTCGGTGTCTCCCGGGTGGCGAGTCGGTGGCGGCGGGCCCGGACCGCAGGGCGCCGCGGCCCGTGATCATGCCCGACATTGCAGCCACGACCACCGCCCGGAAGCAAGCGATTATCGGCGCCCTGCCCGGGCGGGGAGCGGATCGCGATCGCGCAAGAAACGACAAGCCGCGGGGGCGGGCCCGGCGGGAGGCTGGAGGTGGCCGGCGCCCCGGACGGGGGTCGGGGCGCCGGCCCGGTCCGTCGGCCCCCGTGCTGCACCGCCCCGAGCGAGGAGTCCCGGTGAACGATCCGACCACCCCTTCCGCGTCCTCCACGTCCTCCACGTCCTCCGCCGCGCCCGGCCGGCGCCGGGTGCTGCGCGGGGCGCTCGCCCTCGCCGGTGCGATGGCGCTGCCGCCGTTGGCCGCGCCGTCGCCCGCCGTCGCTGCGCCGCCCACCGGGTCCGCCGTCGCCGTGCGGCGGTTCGGCCGCTACGAGGTGCTGGCCCTGCTCGACGCGCACGGCCCCTTCCCGGGAACCCGCCAGGCCGCCTTCCCCGACGCGACGGCCGCCGACTGGGAGCGCGCCCGCCGTCTGGACCCGGCGGCGTTCGGCCCGGGCGACACCTGGGAGCCGGACTTCCGCTGCTACGCCGTCCGCCGCCCCGGCGGCCGGGTCACCCTGGTCGACACCGGCATCGGCCCGGTCGGCAGCCCGGCCTCCGGCTGGGCGCCCGTCCCCGGCAGGCTGCCCGCGGTGCTCGCGCGGGCCGGGATCGCCCCGGCGGACGTCGAGGCGGTGGTCCTGACCCACCTGCACGAGGACCACTACGGCTGGTCGGTCACCCCCGAGGGCGCGCCGGTGTTCCCGAACGCCCGCTACCTGGTGCAGCACGCCGAGGTCGCGGCCCTGGGGCCGACCCGGACGGCCCGCACCTACGTCGTCGAACCGCTGCTCCGGGCCGGGCGGCTGGACGAGGTGGACGGCCGCACGGTGCTCTCCGGCCGGGGCCGTCCCGGCGGCGCCGTCACCCTGCTGCCCACCCCCGGGCACACCCCGGGCCACCAGTCGGTGCTGGTCGAGGGCGGCGGCGATCGGTTGTTGGTGACCGGGGACGTCCTGGTCCACGCCGTCCAGCTGGCCTCGCCCGCCGTGGGCTACCGCTACGAGGCCGATCCCGCGACGGCCCGCCGCAGCCGCGAACAGCTCCTCGACGACGCCCGCCGCAGCGGCGCGGTGCTCGCCACCGCGCACCTCAACCGGCCCTTCGTCCGGCCGTGGGCCGTGGAGGTGTCCACCGGCTGACGCCGCCCCGGTCTGCGGTCCCGTGTGGCGTTCTGGCGGGGGTGTGGTCGCGTGGTGTCGTCGGGCTGTGGGTCGTGGGGGTGTCCGGCGGTTGACGCCGCCCCGGCCCCGTGCGGCGTTCTGGCGGGGGTGTGGTCGCATCGCGTCGTCCGGCCGTGGGCCGTGGAGGTGTTCACCGGCTGACGCCGCCCCGGTCTGCGGCCCCGTGCGGCGTTCTGGCGGGGGTGTGGTCGCGTGGTGTCGTCGGGCTGTGGGTCGTGGGGGTGTCCGGCGGTTGACGCCGCCCCGGCCCGCGGCCCCGTGCGGCGCTCTGGCGGGACGGGCCGGGGTGTGGTCCCATCGCGACGAGGGGCGGGTGGGGGCCTGCCGGAGCCGAGAGGGGTCGGGTTCGCATGGACGAGCAACCGTTCCGCACCGCGCAGGCCGGGGACGCCCCGGTCGTCCTCGCCCCGGACGGCGCCGTCGTCAGGCCGCTGCTGGCGCTGGACGGCCTCGGCAGCCAGGCCGTCTTCGAACTCGCCCCCGGCGCGGTGACCCGGGCGGTGTCGCACGCCACCGTGCGGGAGCTCTGGTACGTCACGGCCGGGCGCGGGCGGATCTGGCGGCGGCAGTCCGGCCGGGAGAGCGTGGACGCGCTGGGCGCGGGGACGTCGGTCTCGGTGCCGCTGGGGACGGCCTTCCAGTTCCGCGCCGAGGAGGACAGCCCCGGCCCGCTGCGGATCGTCGCCGTCACCATGCCGCCCTGGCCGGACGGCTCGACCACGGAGGCCCGCCCCGAGCGCGGTCCCTGGCAGCCCACGGTGGGCTGACGGGGCCGGCGGCCCGGGGCGGGCCTCCGTCGAGCGGCTCGGGGCGGCTCGGACGGCTCAGATCGGCAGGACCAGGTCCTGGCCGGGCTGGATGAGGTCCGGGTCCTCGCCGAGCAGGGTGCGGTTCCGCTCGTACAGCACCGGCCAGCCGCCGGGGATCCCGAACCGGTCGGCGATGCTCTCCAGGGTGTCGCCCGGGAGCACCGTCCAGATGCCGGACCCGTCGGCCGGGGGAGGTGCGGCGGAGGTCTCCGCGGACGTTCCGGGGGCGGTCGTGGTCTCCTCCTTCTCGACGGGCGCCTTCCTCTCGGCGGGCGCCTTCTTCTCGGCCGGTGCCTTCTTCTCGGCCGGCCGGGTCTTCACCGGCGGCCGCTCGCTGGTGCGGGCGGCGCGGGTGCCGCAGACCGGCCACGGGCTGAGCCCGCGCCGTGCGGCGAGGTTGTCGGCGACGGCGATCTGCTGTTCGCGGCTGGCGAGGTCGGCGCGCGGCGCGTAGGCCAGGCCGCCGTTCTCCCGCCAGGTCGGCTGGTCGAACTGGAGACCACCGAAGTAGCCGTTGCCGGAGTTGATGCGCCAGTTCCCGCTGCTCTCGCAGGCGGCCACCCGGTCCCAGTCGATCACGGCCCCCCGATCGGTGCCCGCCCCACCTCCCCGACCCGGTGGCGCGGCGTGTGCCGCGGGAGCGGCGAGGACGGCTGCGGCCAGGGTGCAGGCGGCGGTGGGGAGCAGGCGGCGCAGGTGCGCGGTGGGGGGCATGGGCGGCTCTCAGGTCCGGAGACAGGGCTTGCGCCGCTCGGGAGCGGCGCGTTCCCACCGACGCACACCGGGGGCGCGGTTTCGCCGCCGACACGTCGGGCGGGTCACCCGCCCGGCCCCGCGCCGCCACCCGGCCGGCCCCGGCCGTCGCCCGTGCCGCGCCCGTACCGCTCACGCCTCCCTCCCGCCGTCCCGGACAGACGACGGCCCCCCGGCGCGGACGCCGGGGGGCCGAGCGGGAAGCGTATTCGAAAGTGCGGTGAATCCGCAGGTCAGCGGGCCTGCCGGGTCAGCGGGTCTGCTGCCGCTCGGCCGCCGCGGCGGCCTGCTTGCGACGCTTCTCGTCCTTCTCGTGCTTCTCCTTGACCCGGACGGTCTCCTTGCGGACCTCCAGCTGGATCGTGCGCTCGCGCTGGAGCCACTCCGGGTTCTCCTCGCGCAGCTCCTCGATCTGCTCGGTGGTGAGCGCCTCCGTGATGCCGCCACGCGCCAGGCCGGACGCCGAGACGCCGAGCCGCGAGGCCACCACGGAGCGCGGGTGCGGGCCGTTGCGGCGCAGGTCCTGCAGCCACTGCGGCGGCGTGGTCTGCAGGGCGGTGAGCTCCTCGCGGGAGATCACGCCCGACTGGAAGTCGGCGGGGGTGGCGCCGAGGTAGACCCCGAGCTTCTTCGCCGCCGTCGCCGGCTTCATGGTCTGCGTGGTCTTCTGCTTGAGCGATGTCATGGTCACCAGGGTAAGCGAGCGGCCGACGCTCCCCGTCACGGTCGGTAGCCTTGGTCGGGTGACAGAGATGCAGGTGACACCCTCGTTCCGGCTGGCCTACGTCCCGGGAGTGACCCCCGGCAAGTGGGCGCGCGTCTGGTCGGAACGACTGCCGGACGTTCCGCTCGCCCTGGTCGCGGTGGAAGCCGCCGACGGCGAGCCGACGCTGCGCGCGGGCGGCGCGGACGCGGGCCTGGTGCGGCTGCCGGTCGACCGGACCGGCCTGAGCGCCATTCCGTTGTACACCGAGACGACCGTGGTCGTCTTCCCGAAGGACCACTGGCTGGCGGCGGCCGAGGAGGTCACCGTCGAGGACCTCGCGGACGACGTGGTCTTCCACCCGCTCGACGACACCCTCGTCTGGGAGCAGCTGCCCGGCCGCCCGGCCATCGAGCGGCCGGCGACCACGGCGGACGCGATCGAACTGGTCGCGGCCGGTGTCGGCGTGCTCCTCGTCCCGCAGTCCCTGGCCCGCCTGCACCACCGGCGCGACCTCACCTACCGGACGATGGCGGACGCCCCGCAGTCCGGGGTGGCGCTGTCCTGGCTGGAGGACCGGACCACGGACCTGGTGGAGGAGTTCATCGGCATCGTCCGCGGCCGCACGGTCAACAGCTCCCGCGGCCGCGGCCAGACCGCCCCCACCCCGGCGAAGCAGCAGCAGCCCGGCTCCGCCAAGGGCAGGAGCACCGGCGGCCGCCCGTCGCCGACCCGCACCACCGGCGCCGCCCGCTCCCGCGGCGCCTCCGGCAACGCCCCCCGCCGCGGCCGCCCCAAGCGCCGCGGCTGACCCCCGGCGCCGGGGGCTCCGGCGGGGCTGACGGGGCGTCAATCCGTGCTGGGCGGCGGCCGGTCGGCGTGTCCGTCGAGGGCGTTCCGGTGGGCGATCACGGCGTTCAGCAGGGCGGCGCCGCGCTCGGCGTCGTCCACGCTCACCGCGAAGTCCGCACCCGTGCGGGGCGTGATCACCAGGCACTCGCCGCGGCGCAGCATCACCGTGGTGCCCAGGCCGCTCAGCCGGTAGCCCCAGCCGCCCACCTGGGCCGGGGTGCGCCGTTCGGCCCGGGCCGAGGCGATCTGCTCCGGCGCCCAGTGCCGGGACGGCCGGCCGAGCGGGCCGAACGCCACCGTCAGGCCCTGCTCGCCGACCCGCGCCCGCACCGACGAGCAGCCGCCCGCGGCCAGGGCGACGACCGCCGGCGGGGCGGCCGCCGCCCAGGCCGGGCCGCCCAGCCCGGCGACGGCGCCCAGCGCCGAACCCGCGGCGCCCAGCCCGGCGACGGCGGCCAGCCGGCCGAGCCAGGGGTTGACCGCCCGGGAGAGCCAGACGGCGCGCTGCCCGTCCGGGAGTTCGAGCCGCGTTTCGTCGGCGGCCGTCACGGCGCGCGGCCCCGGCCCGCCGCGCCGGGCGAGCCACCCGGCCAGCAGGCCCGCCCCGACGGCCGCGGCCAGGACCAGCGCCGCCTCGGCTCCCACCGGGCGGGCCTCCTGCCAGCTCGGGCGGTCCAGGTTGGCCGAGACGATCGAGGCCTGAACACCCGTCAGCATGGCCCCGCCGAAGCCCAGTCCGGCCGCCGACCAGAGCCGGGCCTGTTCCCCGCCGCGCCACCGGGCGACGGCGCCCGCCACGACCACCGCCACCCAGAGGCCGGCGGGGACGAGCGCCGCGGCCGTCAGCGGCATCGAACCGTCCGGCGCGGATCCGCTCCAGTGCGTGGCCAGCGGCTCCGGCAGCCGGCTCCGCGCCACCCACGGCAGCCCGACCAGCAGCGCGAACACCCCGGACACCGCGACGGCCCGGAGCGCCACCGCCCCGCCGTGCGGCCTGGTGTCCCGTCCCGAACCGTCGCTCACTCCAGCCCCCTGATCATCTCGACGATCTCCTCCCTGCCGAAGCCCGCGTGCTCCGCGTCCGCCACCAGCCGGCGCACCGCATTCAGCAGGTCGGCGCGCCGGTCGGCGCCCTGGAGGACCGTGACGCCGCGCCCCCGCCGGAACTCCAGCACCCCCTCGTCGCGCAGCGCCCGCAGTGCCCGCAGCACCGTGTTCGCGTTCACTCCGAGCGCCGCCGCCAACTCCCGTGCCGGGGGCAGTCGTTCCCCGGGCGCGCACTCGCCCTCCCCGACGGCGCGCCGGATCGCCGCCGCGACCTGTTCGTGCAGCGGCCGCGCGTCCCCGGTCTCCAGCTTCAGCAACATGGTGCTAGTGACCGTAGCACCATATCCGTGTCCTGCCACGAGGGAAGCGCCCCGGCCGACGGTGGTTGCCCTCCGGCTGGTTGGATCCCGGTATGACGGACTGGTCGCGACTCAGCCACGCCTACGGCCCCGCCGACGACATCCCGGAGCTGCTGGACCGGATCGCCTCGGCCCCGACCGACGAGCTCTGGGGCGACCTGTGGTCGGCGCTCTGCCACCAGGGCAGCGTCTACCCGGCCTCCTTCGCGGCCCTGCCCTGGCTGGCCGGAAGGGCCGGGTGCGGGGACCGGGAGCAGGAGGTCAACGCCCTGCTCCTGGCCGGCGCGATCATGGCCGGGGACCGGCAGGCGCACGGGGCCGGTGACGTCCGCACGGAGTTCGCGGCGACGGTCGCCACCCTGCTCGCGGCGGTGAACCGGCAGCTGCGGGCCGCCACGGACCCCACCGACTACGTGTACCTCCTGGAGGCCATGCTGGGCCTCGAAGGCGTCCCCGGCTGGAGCGAGGAGCTCGCCCGGGGGATCGTCGACGAGGAGTACCAGATCGCCTGCCCGGGCTGCGGGACCGATCTGTTCGTCGCCCTCGGCGAGCGCGGGTTCTTCTCGGCCGCCGAGGACTACGCGCTCTCGGGGGAGGGCGTCGAGACCCGTCCGCTGCGTCCGGCGGCGCCTGCCGGTCTCGACGGCATCGGTCGGCGCCTCCACGAGCTCGCGTCGGCCGACGGCCGGTGTGAGGTGGCCGGTGTGCTGACGTATGTCTTCGGTCGTGCGGGTTGTCCCGTGTGCGAGGCCGACTTCGTGCTCGCCGAGGCGATCGCCTCCGACCGGTGAGCCGGCCGGCCGCCGCGTGCCCGGGTGATCAGTCGCGGAGCGCACGGCGGACGGTGGTGGTGAGAAGGGTCACGGCGAGCAGGGCCAGGGCCAGGGCGGCGACGAGGACCGGGGCGGGGCCGGCGGGGTGGCCGGCGCGGCGGACGGTGCCCATGAAGTCGAGGGCGGCGACCTGGTTCACCGCCAGGTACCAGAGCGGGAGGTAGAGGGCCTGGAAGAGCCGGTGGCTGCGGGAGAGCGTGCCGAGGGCGAGGGCCAGTGAGGGGATGAACAGGGCGCCGGCCGTCCAGGCGGCCGCACCGGCGGTGTCGCCGGCCGCCGCCAGTCGCACCAGCACGCCCGCGCCGAGCAGGGCGGTGAGCAGGACCCCGGCGGCCCATTCGGCGAGCAGCCGGGTGCGGGCGGCGGGGTAGGCGCCGAGCAGGGCCTCCAGGCCGTACTCGGCCGAGCGGCTGCCGAGACGGGACCAGAGCAGGACCGGCCAGATCCAGGCGGCGGGCAGCACCGCGCCCGCGCCGGTGTCCGGCGGGACGGCGAGGCCGGCCGCGAGCAGGCCGGCGGCGGCGAGCCACCACCAGCGCGAGGCGTCGGCGAACAGGACCCGCGCCTCCCCGACCAGCAGCCGGCCGAAGCCGACGCCGACGCCGAAGCCGACGCCGCGGCGCGGGCCCGCCGGGGCCGTGGCGGGCGTGGCAAGCGGGGCGGGCGGGAGCACCGGGGGAGCGGCGGGGACCGCCGCCGCCTCGCCGGTGTCCGCCGGTGCCCGCCGCCCGGCCGTGGCCCCGCGCGCCGGGTCGAAGCGGGTGAACCAGAGCGCGGGCAGCGCCGCGACCGCCACCGCGAGCAGCACCAGCAGCAGCCGCTGGGCGACGAAGCCGCCCTCCAGACCCGTGCCGTCCCACCGGAAGGGCTCCAACGGCGTGTCCACCCTGGTCAGGCCGAGGCTGAACTCGTCGCCGCCGAGGTCGGCCCCGCGGGCGGCCAGGGCGTCGCTCAGCGAGGCGGCCGCCGGGCCGAGGCCCAGCCCGCCGAACGGGGTGCCGGGGCGCTCACCGGCGATCAGCAGGGCCGGGGCGCAGACGAACCAGACGACGTTGCCCAGCCCGCCGCGCAGCGGCGGCACCGTCTCGAACAGGACCGCCAGCGCGGCCGTCGCCGCGAGCAGCGGCAGCGTCAGCACCAGGAAGGGTGTCAGCAGCGCGACCGGGTCGAGCGAGCGGTCCTCGCCCCGGACCAGCTGCAGGGCCGGTGCGGTGAGCGCGAGCACGCCGAGCATCGAGGTGAGCACCAGCAGATTGCCGAGGAACTTCGCGAGCAGCAGCTCGACGTTCCGCAGCGGCGTCGCGGCCAGGATCAGGCCGACCCCGGTCTCCTCGTCGCGTCCGAGCCCCTTGCGGACCGCGTAGAACCCGCCGAGGGTGAGCCAGAGCGCGCCGGCCAGGGCGGTCGCGGTGCCGGTGTACGCGCTGTTGTACTCGCCCCGGTAGCGGCCGAGCGCGAGGATCGCCCAGTGTCCGTCGGCGGGCGGGACGGCGAGCAGACCGAGGCCGACGGCGGCCAGCAGCGTCACCGCGTAGGCGGGGCGCCGGACCCGGTCCCGGAAGTCGCCGAGGGCGAGCTGCCGGAGGCGGGCGAGCACCCCGGCGCGGGCGGGCGCGGCGCCGCTCGGAGCGCCCGCCGGAGCGCCCGGCGGCCGGCCCGCGGCGAGGGTGTCCGCGCTCATCGCCGCACCTCCGCGCGCTCGTGCGCGGCGGCGGGCCGGACCAGGCCGAGGTACGCGTCCTCCAGGTCCGGCGCGACCGGGGCCGCGTCGGCGAACGGCGGAGCGTCGGCGAGCAGCCGCAGCCGCACCCGGCCCTCGCCCGTGCGCACCATCCGGCTGACCACGTACCGCGCCTGCACGGCGGCCACCGCCCCCGGGTCGACCAGGACCTCCCACACCCGGCCGGACTGGCCGTGCAGCAGCTCCTCCGGACTGCCCCGGCGCAGCAGCCGCCCGCCGGCGACCACCGCGATGTCCCCGGCCACCGACTCGACGTCCGAGACGATGTGGGTGGACAGCAGCACCACCCGGTCCTCGGCGAGCACGCTCAGCAGGTTGCGGAACCGCACCCGTTCCTCGGGGTCGAGCCCGGCGGTCGGCTCGTCGACGACGATGACGTGCGGATCGCCGAGCAGCGCCTGGGCGATGCCGACCCGGCGCAGCATGCCGCCGGAGTAGGCGCCGAGCGGGCGGCGCACCGCCTCGGTCAGGTTCACCAGGGTGAGCAGCTCGTCGATCCGGGCCCGGGCGGAGCGGGCGGACAGCCCCTTGGCGGCGGCCAGGTAGGCGAGGAACTCGCGCGCGGTGAGCTGCGGGTGGACGCCGAAGTCCTGGGGGAGGAAGCCGAGTTCGCGCCGGAGCCGCTCGGGCCGGGCGAGTACGTCGGTGCCCCGGTAGGTGAGCCGGCCAGTGGTCGGCCGGGTGACGGTGGCGACGATCCGCATCAGCGAGGACTTGCCCGCGCCGTTCGGGCCGAGGAGTCCGAGCAGCCCGGGGCCGAGCCGCAGCGAGAGGCCGTCGACGGCGCGTTTGCCGCTCCGGTAGACCTTGCCGATGTCGGTCAGTTCGAGGTGGGGAGGGTCGGTGCGGCGGTCGTCGGGACGGCCGCCGGGGCGGGCTTCGGCCCGGCTCCCGGCCGGGGTTTCGGGGTGGATCTCGGGTCGGCTCATGGGCTCTGCTCTTCCGGCCGGTGCGTGGACGGTGCGTGACGTCGACGAGCCTCCCCGATCGGCGCTCCGCTGCCATCTGCCGTTCGGCAGAGATCGGCCCTCGTCCTGCGACGGCCGCGCGACGGGCCCCGGCCCCGGCGACGGACCGGGGCCGGCGCGCGTCGGCCCTTGACAGGGGGTTCGGGTGCTGGATTACTTGGCCCTGTCCGAGGGGCCAACCGAATGATCGGTCGGTGTTGACGGAGGGAGCCGCGATGAGTGACGGAACGGCCGCCGGGCCGGGCGCAGCCTCGGCCCGGCTCGGCGAGGCGCCGCCGGAACGGCTGCTGGACGCCGGTGAGCGGATGACCCGCGAGGAACTGCGCGCGCACCAGCTGAAGCACCTGAGGGCCACGCTGCGCCACGCCTACGACAACGTCGAGCTGTACCGCCGCAAGTTCGACGCGGCCGGCCTCGCCCCCGAGGACTGCCGCACCCTCGCCGACCTCGCCCGCTTCCCCTTCACCACCAAGGCCGACCTGCGCGACACCTACCCGTACGGCATGTTCGCCGTCCCGAGGGAGAAGGTCCGCCGGATCCACGCCTCCAGCGGCACCACCGGCCGCCCCACGGTGGTCGGCTACACCGAGCACGACCTCGACGTGTGGGCCGACGTGGTGGCCCGCTCGATCCGGGCGGCCGGCGGGCGGCCCGGCCACACGGTGCACATCGCCTACGGCTACGGCCTGTTCACCGGCGGACTGGGCGCGCACGCGGGCGCCGAACGCGCCGGCTGCACGGTCGTCCCCGCGTCCGGCGGCATGACGGCACGTCAGGTCCAGCTGATCCAGGACCTCCGTCCCGAGATCATCATGGTCACCCCGTCCTATCTGCTCACCCTGCTCGACGAGTTCGAGCGGCAGGGCGTCGACCCCCGTACCACCTCGCTGCGGGTCGGCATCTTCGGCGCCGAGCCCTGGACGGAGGAGATGCGCGCCGAGATCGAGCGGCGGATGGACCTGCACGCCGTCGACATCTACGGCCTCTCCGAGGTGATGGGGCCCGGCGTCGCCCAGGAGTGCGTGGAGACCAAGGACGGCCTGCACATCTGGGAGGACCACTTCTACCCCGAGGTGGTCGACCCGCTGACCGACGAGGTGCTGGCGGACGGCGGGAGCGGCGAACTCGTCTTCACCTCGCTCACCAAGGAAGCGCTTCCGGTGATCCGCTACCGCACCCGCGACCTCACCCGCCTGCTGCCGGGCACCGCCCGCCCCGCCTTCCGCCGGATGGCCAGGGTGACGGGGCGCAGCGACGACATGATCATCCTGCGCGGGGTCAACGTCTTCCCGACCCAGGTCGAGGAGGTCCTGCTGCGGGTGCCCGCCGTGGCGCCGCACTTCCAGCTCCGGCTGACCCGCCGGGGCCGGCTGGACCACATGACCGTGCGGGTCGAGGCGCGCCCGGAGGCCGCCCCCGACCAGCGGGACGCGGCCGCCGCGGCGATCGCACGGGGCGTCAAGGACGGGGTGGGCGTGAGCGTGGACGTCGAGGTGGTGGATCCGTACACCCTGGAGCGCTCGGTCGGCAAGATCCGCCGGATCGCCGACCTCCGCGAGGGCTGACCCGCGCCGACGGCCGGTGGGGCCGCCCCGACCGCCCGCCGCTGCTCAGCGGGCGGGCGGTGCCGTGCCGCCGGGCGTCACTTCCCGACGACGTGACCGGGCGCGGCGGACCGGGTGAACGGTGCTCGTGCGCCCTCTAAGCTGAGCCCATGAGCGGGAGCGTCCAGATATCAGGTGCACAGGCGTCCTCAGGTGCACACCTGTCGCAGGAGCCCGGTGCGGACGAGCGGCTGGACGTGGCCGCCGGCATCCTCGCCCTGCTCGCCGACCGCACCCGGCTCGCGCTGCTCCAGCGGCTCGGCGAGGGGGAGGCGGACGTGACCACGCTGACCGAGGCGGCCGGAGCGGCGCGCCCGTCGGTCAGCCAGCACCTCGGCAAGCTGCGGCTCGCCGGGCTGGTGTCGACCCGCAAGGACGGCCGGCGGGTGGTGTACGCACTGCGGCACGGGCACCTGCGGAGGCTGGTCCAGGAGGCGCTGAGCGTGGCCGACCACCAGATCAGCGGGCTGCCGCCGCACGACTGAGCGCCGCCGGCCGCCGCCCCGCCGCCCGCGCCGGATCGGGCGGCACTTTTCCGGGCAACATGTGCACACGTATGCACATGTTGCCCTAAGGTGGAGGGAAGGCGCCCGCCGGACGGGACGCCCCGGCCCGCGCCGAGTCCGAACGGAGTCCCCGATGCTCTCCGTCCTCCGCAACCGCACCTACCGCCACCTGTTCGCCGCCCAGGTCGTCGCCCTCGCCGGCACCGGCCTGGCCACCGTGGCCCTGGGGCTGCTCGCCTACGACCTCGCCGGGCCGGCCGCCGGCTCGGTGCTCGGCACCGCGCTGGCGATCAAGATGGTCGCCTACGTGGGGATCACCCCCGTCGTCGCGGCGCTCGCGCACCGGATCCCGCGCCGCCGGCTGCTGGTCGGCGCCGACCTGGCCCGGGCCGCGGTGGCGCTCGGGCTGCCGTTCGTCGGCTCGGTCTGGCAGGTCTATCTGCTGATCTTCGTTCTGCAGGCGGCCTCGGCCACCTTCACCCCGGCGTTCCGGTCGGTGATCCCCGAGGTCCTGCCCGAGGAGGGCGACTACACCCGGGCGCTGTCCCTCTCCCGCCTCGCCTACGACACCGAGAGCCTGGTCAGCCCGGCGCTGGCCGCCGGGCTGCTGGCGCTGGTCGGCTACCGGTGGCTGTTCTGGGGGACGGTGACCGGATTCCTCGCCTCGGCGCTGCTGGTCGTCTCGGTGGCCCTGCCGGGCGGCGCGGCCCGGGCGGCGGGGGCGTCGGGGACGGCGGGCGCGCAGCCGCTGCCGGCGCGCTCACTGGCCGGGATCCGGCTCTTCCTCTCCGTGCCCCGGCTGCGGGCGCTGCTCGCCCTGGACCTCGCCGTCGCCGCCGGCGGCGCGACGGTGATCGTCAACACCGTCGTCCACGTCCGCGACCAGCTCGGCCGGCCCGCGAGCGACGTCCCGCTCGCGCTCGGCGCGTACGGCGGCGGGTCGATGCTGGTCGCGCTGCTGCTGCCCCGGGTCCTGGGCCGGGTCGCGGACCGGGCGGTGATGCTGCCCGCCGCCTTCGCGATCGCGGGACTGCTCGCCGCCCTGACGGCGATCACCGCGGCGGGGCCGGTGGCGGGCGGCGGCGGATGGCGCTGGCCCGCGCTGCTCGCCCTGTGGGCCGGCCTCGGCGCGGCCGGCTCGCTGATCCTCACCCCGGGCGGGCGCCTGCTGCGCTCCGCCGTGCCGCCCGCCGACCTGCCCGCCGTGTTCGCCGCCCAGTTCTCGCTGTCGCACGGCTGCTGGCTGCTCGCCTACCCGCTGGCCGGCCGGCTCGGCGCCACCGCCGGCCTCCCCGCCGCCACCGCCGCGCTCGGCACCCTCGCCCTCGCCGCCGCGGCTCTCGCCACCCACACCTGGCGCACCCCGGCCCACGTCCGCGCCCGCCGCCCCCTCCGCACCTCGGCCACCGGCCCCCGCCACCGCCCGGCGGCCCCCTGACGCCCCGGGCGTTCCCGGCGCCCCGGCGCCGGGGGCGTGCCGCATCCGCTGCTGCCTGCTGCAGGGGGACGCCGCGGCCTGCCGGTGCTGCACCGAGCCGTCCGCACGGGCGGACCCCGGGCGCGTCAGAGCCGGATCACGGTGAACAGGGTGGTCCCGCGCTCCGGGTCCACTTCCTTCCGTTCGGTCTCGGTGAACCCGACCTTCGCCAGAACGCGGCGGGAAGCGGTGTTCCAGTCCCAGACCGTCGCCCACAGGCGCTCGTGCCCGGACGACCTCGCCCACTCCAGGACCGCCAGCGAGGCCTCGGTCGCGTATCCCTGGCACCACACCCGGCGGAGCAGCTCGAACGCCAGTTCCGGTTCCCCTGCCGGTCCCCGCCCGGTGTCCACCAGGCCGCAGTAGCCGATGACGTCGTGGGAGGCCTTCCGCTCGACCGCCAGCAAGCCGGTCGACCACAGCCGGTGGGCGCGGATCGACTCCGCGAGCTCCGCGACCGTGGGACGGCCGTCGGCGTCGATCCGGCGGTGTGGCGGTACGCGTGGGTCGCGTTCGGTCCACAGCTCGCGCTGGACATCGGCCTCGGCCACCCGCCAGGGCCTGAGCAGCAGGCGGCTCGTTTCGAGCACGACCTCGCTGTCCGGAGTCACGCCATCGGTCATGCCGGTCACCCTCTCACGGGCGAACGCCCCGTCGGGCCACGGGGGGTGGGGCCGCTCCGGCCGACCGTGGACGCCCGGTGTGCGCGGCGACCGGGGCCGATCCCCGGGCGCCGGGGGCGCGCCGCCGTCCTCCGGGTGGGGCGGAGGGATCAGGGGCCCTCGGGGCGGCCCGCCCCGGGAAGGGTCTCGCGCATCCGCACGGCGACCACCACGCCGGCCACGGCGGTGAGCACCGCGACGGCCCGGACGGCGGTGGTCACGCCATAGGCGTCGGCGAGGGCGCCGGCCAGGAGCGCGCCGACCGCGAAGCCGCCGTCGCGCCAGAGGCGGTAGACGCCGACGGCGCGGGCGCGCCAGGCGGGGTGGGCGACGTCGCCGATGACGGCGAGCAGGGTCGGGTAGACGAGCGCGGTGCCGGCGCCGAGCAGGATCTGGGCCAGGGCCCACACCGGGAAGGTGGTGCCGGCGGCGACCAGGGCGATCGCGACGGCCTGGAGGAGCATGCCGGCGGTGATCAGGTGCTTGCGGCCGATCCGGTCGGACCACCAGCCGGTGAGGATCTGGCCGAGCCCCCAGACCGCCGGGTAGAGGGCGGCGAGCAGGCCGATCCGGGCGACCGACAGGCCGTGGGCCGCGAACAGCAGCGGGAAGATCCCCCAGGCGAGGGCGTCGTTGAGGTTGTTGACCATGCCCGCCCAGCTGGCCGAGGACAGGGCCCGGTCGGTGAGGCTGGTGGTCCGGGCGACCTGGGCGGTGGTGAGCGCGGCGTGGTGGCCGGGGCCGGCGGGGGCCGGGTGGAGGGCGGCCTCGGCGCGGGCGTGTGCGCGGGTCTCGCGCACGGCGAGCACGGACAGGCCGAGGCCGAGGGCGGCGTACGCGATGCCGAGCAGGAACGGCTGGGGGCGCAGGCCCCAGTGGGCGGCGATGGCGCCGGTGCCCATCGCGGTGGCGGCGACGGCGAGGTAGCCGGCGGCCTCGTTGAGGCCCATGGCCAGGCCCCGGCGCGCGGGGCCGACCAGGTCGATCTTCATGATCACGGTGGTCGACCAGGTCAGGCCCTGGTTGACGCCGAGCAGGACGTTCGCGAACACCACCCAGCCCCAGGTCGGCGCCCAGATCAGCAGCAGCGGCACCGGGAAGGCGAGCAGCCAGCCGGCGACCAGGACCGGTTTGCGGCCGTAGCGGTCGGACAGCGCGCCGGCGAAGAAGTTGGTGACGGCCTTGGTCGCGCCGAACGCCACGATGTAGGTCAGCGTGGCCGAGTAGGCGGAGAGGTGGAAGGCGCGGTCGGCGAGCAGGGGCAGGACGGTGCGCTCCTGGCCGAGCATGCCGCCGACCAGGGCGTTCACCGCGACCAGCAGGGTGAACTGGGCGAGGTTGGCGCGCAGCCCGAGCCGGACTCCCGGGCCGGACCCGGAAGCGGCCTCGGAGCGGGCGGGGGGCGCGCTGCCGGGTGCGGTGGCGGTCACGAGCCGTCCTCCAGAATGGGCGGGATCCGGGTGGGGGAGTCGGGTGACAGGCTCACCCGATTGCTTCTACAATATTCCATGGATTTATGGAGGAAGCCCATGGGAGATCCCGCACACAAGGCCGCGCTGTTCGACGCGCTGGCCGCCACCGGCAAGGCGCTGGCCAACGGCAAGCGCCTGGAGCTGCTGGACCTGCTCGCCCAGGGCGAGCGCAGCGTCGAGGCCCTCGCCAGGGCCGCCGGGCTCGGGCTGACCACCGCCTCCGCCCATCTGCAGACCCTCAAGCAGACCGGGCTGGTGACCACCCGCCGGGACGGTGTGCGCATCCACTACCGGCTGGCCGGGGACGACGTCGCCGCCCTGTACGCGCAGCTCCAGCAGGTCGGGCTCGCCCACCTGGCAGCCACCGGGCAGGCGCGGGCCGCCTACCTCGGGCCGCCGGACACCGACCACCTCACCCGGGAGGAGCTGCTGGCGCGGGTGAAGGCCGGCACCGCCACCGTGATCGACGTGCGCCCGGCCGAGGAGTACGCCGCCGGACACATCCCGGGTGCCCTGTCCGTCCCCCTCGACGAGCTGGAGGCCCGGCTCGCGGAGCTGCCCGCCGGGGCGGAGGTCGTCGCGTACTGCCGGGGCGTCAACTGCGTCCTCGCCCATGACGCCGTCCGGCTGCTGGCCGCGCGCGGGCGCAGCGCGAAGCGGCTCGCCGAGGGCATGCTCGAATGGCGCCTGGCCGCCCTGCCGGTCGAGGCGGGTGCCGCATGACGGCCCCTGCCGCCGGAGCCGGAGCCGGAGCCGGAGCCGGAGCCGGAGCCGGTGGCGCGGGGGCGGGAGCCGGCGGCGCGATCGTCGTGGACGGCACCGGCATGCTCTGCGTCACCCTGCTGCTGCATCTGCGCAAGCGCATCGCGGGCCGTTCCGCCGGGACGACCGTGCACGTCGTCAGCACCGATCCGGCGGCTCCGCTCGACCTGCCGGCCTGGTGCCACCTCACCGGCCACGACTACCTCGGCCCGGTGCCCGACCCTGCGGGGCGGGACGTCTACGCGCTGCGGCTCGCGGCGGACCCGACGCCGACCCGGCCCGACGCCCCGTGGCACCCGGTCGCCGGCTGATCCCGGCGTCGGCGGGCCTCCGGCGTCGGCACCCCTGAGAGGTCGGCGGGCCACCGGGGCGGCCGCGCCGGGGCCGGTGGCGTGCATGTTGGTTCCTGTTCGATATTGTTTGTTCATGTGGTTGAAGGGAAGCCCCATGAGAGGGAGCACGTCATGCCCGCGACCGTGACCGCCACCGACCCGGCCGACCAGGCCGGGCCGGCCGGTACGACGACCAGGACCGTCACCGAACTCGCCGACGGCCGTGAGCTGATCTACTATGACCGGGGCACGCCGCCGGCCGGCCGGACGGTCGCCGACCGGCGGCCGCTGGACGCCGCCGCGCCCTCCTCCGAGGTGCGGCTCGACCCGCTGACCGGCGCCTGGGTGACCATCGCCGCCCACCGGCAGGCGCGTACCTACCACCCGCCGGCCGACGAGTGCCCGCTCTGCCCCAGCCGCGACGGCCGGCTCAGCGAGATCCCGGCGGCCGACTACCAGGTGGCCGTCTTCGAGAACCGCTTCCCCTCCCTCGCCGGCGAGCCCGGCAGTCACCCCGTGCCGGTCTCCGCCGGTGACCCGCTGCTCAGCAGCCGGCCCGGTGTCGGGCGCTGCGAGGTGGTCTGCTTCACCTCCGACCACGATGCCTCCTTCGCCGACCTCGACGAGGACCGCGCCCGCCTGGTGCTCGACGCCTGGACCGACCGCACCGCCGCACTGTCCGCCCGGCCCGGCGTCGAGCAGGTGTACTGCTTCGAGAACCGCGGCGCGGAGATCGGCGTCACCCTCGCCCACCCGCACGGCCAGATTTACGCACTGCCCTTCACCACCCCGCGCACCGCCCGGATGCTCGACCGGGCCGCCCGCCACCGCGCCGCCACCGGCCGCAACCTCTTCGAGGACCTCCTCGCCGCCGAGCGGACCTCCCCGCGCCTCGTCCTCGCCGGCGAGCACTGGACGGCCTTCGTGCCCTTCGCCGCCCGCTGGCCCTACGAGGTCCACCTCCACCCGAACCGCCGCGTCCCGGACCTCACCCGCCTCTCCGAGGCCGAGCGCGCCGAGTTCGCGCGGATCTACCTCGACCTGCTGCGCCGGTTCGACAACCTCTTCACCGACCCGGCGGATCCGGCCGCCCCCGCGGGGCGGCCCGACGACGGCCGCCGCCGCGTGCGCGCGCCGTACATCGCCGCCTGGCATCAGGCGCCCGTCGGGCAGGAGGCCGAATTCGCCCTCCACCTGCAGCTGTTCACCGTCCGGCGGACGGCCGACAAGCTGAAGTACCTGGCCGGCACCGAGTCCGGGATGGAGGCGTTCATGAACGACGTCGCCCCGGAGGACGCCGCCCGGCGCCTGCGCGAGGCGGCACCGGTCCAGGCACCCGCGTCCACCCCCGCGCCCACGCCCACGCCCACGCCCACCGACGGAGGACCGCAGGGATGACCACGACCGGAACCACTGTCGCCGGCGTCTTCGAGGAGCTCTACGGCCACGCCCCCGAGGGCGTCTGGGCGGCCCCCGGCCGGGTCAACCTGATCGGCGAACACACCGACTACAACGACGGGTTCGTGCTGCCGATCGCGATCCCGCAGGCCGTGCGCGCCTACGCCCGCCGCCGCGACGACGGCGTGCTGCGGCTCGCCTCGACCAGGGTGCCCGGCGCGGCCGTCGAGCTGGACGTCGCCGGCCTCGCCCCGGGCGGGGTGGCCGGCTGGGCGGCGTACCCGGCCGCCGTCGTGTGGACGCTGCGCCGGGCCGCCCGGCACGAGGTGGGCGGCGCCGATGTGCTGCTCGACAGCGACGTGCCCGGCGGCGCGGGCCTGTCCTCCTCCGCCGCGCTGGAGTGCGCCGTCGCCACCGCCTTCAACGACATGTACGAACTCGGCCTGGGTGCCGAGGAGTTGGCCCTGCTCGCGCAGAGCGCCGAGAACGAGTTCGTCGGCGTCCCCTGCGGGATCATGGACCAGATGGCCTCGATGGCCTGCCGGGCCGGGGCCGCGCTGCACCTGGACACGCGCGACCTCTCCGCCCGGCACGTGCCGCTCGACCTGGCGGGCGCCGGCCTCACCCTGCTGGTGCTCGACACCCGGGTGCAGCACGACCTCGCCGACGGCGCGTACGCCGCGCTGCGGGCCGGCTGCGAGCGGGCGGCCGCGCTGCTCGGGCTGCCCGCCCTGCGGGATCTCGCCACCGCCGACCTGCCCGCCGCGCTCACCCGACTGCCCGCCGACCTGGTCCCGTTGGTGCGCCACGTGGTGACCGAGAACGACCGGGTCCGGCAGGCCGTCGCCGAGCTGGAGCGGCACGGGCCCGCCGCGCTCGGCCCGATCCTCACCGCCGGCCACGCCTCGCTGCGCGACGACTACCTGACCTCCTGCCCGGAGACCGACCTCGCGGCCGCGACCGCCGTCGCCGCCGGGGCCCTCGGCGCGCGGATGACCGGCGGCGGCTTCGGCGGCTCGGTGATCGCGCTGGTGGCGACGGAGCGGGCGGAGGCGGTGGCCGGGGCGGTGGTCGACGCCTTCGCGGCGGCCGGCTACGCCGAGCCGCACGTGTACCGGGCGGTCCCGTCGGCGGGGGCCCGCCGGGAGGCCTGACGCGCCCCGCCCCGTCCCCGGGAAAGCCCCCGCCCTCACCGAGTCCGGCGAGGGCGGGGGCTTCTTCGAGGACGGGGCTTTCCGGTGGGCGGGGGCGCTCCGAGGAGTGGAGGCGTCCCGGCGGACGGGCCGGGGGAGCGGAGCGCCGTCCTCAACGGCTCTTCGCGGTACGGATGGTGAGCGCCGAGACGAGCGCCCCGAGCACGGCGAGGGCGGCGGCGCCGAGGAAGGCGGCGGAGAAGCCGTCGGTCAGCGCGACCGGGTCGCCGAGCTCCCGCGAGCCGTTGGCGGCGGCCACGGCGGTCATCGCGGCGAGGCCGAGCGCCGAGCCGATCTGGTAGCTGGTGTTGACGATGCCGGAGGCGAGGCCGCCCTCCGCCGGGTCCGGCACGGCGAGCGCGGTGCCGAGCGAGGGGATGAAGGCGAGCGACATGCCGACGGCGGCGAGCAGCGAGGCGGGCAGCACGTCGACCGCGAAGGAGCCGTCGGGGCGGGCGAAGGAGAGCCAGACCATGCCGCCGGCGAGGGCGAGCAGGCCGGTGACGACGAGCGGCTTGGGGCCGAAGCGGGCGATCAGCCGGGGCGCCAGCACGATCATCATCAGCATGATGGCGGCGGTCATCGGCAGCAGCGCGGCCCCGGAGGCGAAGGCCTTCAGGCCGAGCACCTGCTGGAGGTAGAGGTTCAGGAAGAACCACATGGGGATCCAGGCGGCGGCCATCAGCAGCTGGGCGAGGTTGGCGCCGGCCAGGTTGGGGCTGCGCCAGATGCCGAGGCGCATCAGCGGTTCGCGCCGCTTGGCCTGGAGGGCGACGAAGGCGAGGATCAGCAGCGCGCCGCCGGCAAGGACCAGCCAGGTGCTCGCGGAGCCCCAACCGGTCTCCGGGGCGCGGACGACGGCGTAGACGGAGACGGCGAGTCCGGCGGTGACGGTGAGCGCGCCGAGCCAGTCCACCGAGCCGCGGCGGGCGGAGGCGGCGGGCATCACGCCGGGGGTGGCGAGCAGGACACCGAGGGCGACCGGGATGTTGACGTAGAAGACCCACTCCCAGCTGAGGTACTGGGTGATCACGCCGCCGAGGAAGACACCGGCGGTGCCGCCGGCCGGGGCCGCCGCGCCGTAGAGGGCGAGCGCCTTGCCCAGCTCCTGCGGGCGTGCGCCGAACAGGCTGATCAGGAGGGTGAGCGCGGCCGGGGCGATCAGCGCGGAACCGGCGCCCTGGACGGCGCGGCCGGTGAGTTCCAGTCCGGGGTTCCCGGCGAGGCCGGCGAGCAGCGAGCCGGCCGCGAGCACGGCCCAGCCGGTGGCGAACAGCCGCTTGGCGCCGAACAGGTCGGAGAGCCGGCCGCCGAGCAGCAGGAGCCCGCCGAAGGCGACGACGTAGGCGTTGAAGACCCAGGACAGGCCTTCCTGGGTGAAGCCGAGCGCGGACTGCATCCCGGGCAGGGCGACCCCGATGATCGAGGTGTCCATGATCACCATGAACTGGGCGAGGGCGATGAGCCCGAGGGCCGTCCAGCGGCGGGGCGAGGGCGCCGCGGGCGGTGCGGCCGGTGCCGCGGACGCGGTGGTGGGCTTGGGCATGACCACGTTCTCCTATACCGGGTGGGGGTATGTCTTCGAGGCGTCAGGAAACATACCCCTGGGGGGTATCCGTGCGCAAGGGTGGTCCTGCCGGACCCCGGGTCCGGGCGGGCCTGGTCCGCCCGCCCCGCCGCCGCGAGGGTGGACGCATGACCACCACCGACGAGAACACCACCGACGAGAACACCCCCGACGAGAACACCCCCGACGAGAACACCCCCGACGGCGCCCACGACTTCGACGGCCGGGCGGTCCTGATCACCGGCGGCACCAGCGGCATGGGCCTCGCCACCGCACGGCTGCTGCTCGACCGCGGCGCCGACGTCGTGATCACCGGCCGCGACGACACCCGGCTGCGCCGCGCCGAAGCCGAACTCGACGCCGGAGAAAGGCTGTTCGCCGTACGTGCCGACTCCGCCCGCCCCGCCGACCTGGCCCGGCTCGCCGCCCTGGTGGGGGAGCGCCACGGCCGCCTCGACGGCGTGTTCGCCAACGCCGGCGTTGGCGTCTTCGAGACCCCGCAGGACGTCACCGAGGAGAGCTTCGACCGCACCGTGGACGTCAACTTCAAGGGCGTCTTCTTCACCGTCCAGCACGCCCTGCCCCTGCTGGAGAAGTCCGCCGGCGGCGCGTCGGTCGTCCTCAACGCCTCCTGGACGCTGCACCGCGGCCTGCCCAACGCCCCCGTCTACGCGGCGACCAAGGCGGCCGTGCACAACCTCGCCCGCACCCTCGGCAGCGACTTCGCCGGACGCGGCATCCGCATCAACTCGGTCAGCCCCGGCTACATCGTCACCGAGATGTTCCACGAGGTGATCACCGAACCGGCCCAGCAGGCGGCCGTGCGCACCCTGGTGCCGCTCGGCCGGCTCGGCGAGGCGGCGGACGTCGCCGAGACCGTGGCCTTCCTGCTCTCGCCCCGCGCCTCCTACATCACCGGCCAGGACCTCGTGATCGACGGCGGCGTGGTCGCGGTCGCCAACGGCTGGTGATCACCGCCCGTTCCGCAGCCTGGTCCTGACAGGGCCAGGCTGCGGGGGCGCCGAACGACGAGAATGACCGCATGAGCAGCACGAGCCCGACCCGCGTCGCCGGCACCGCCGGCAGCCTCGCCGAGTTCCTGCGCACCCGCCGCTCGCGGCTGCGCCCCGCGGACGTCGGCCTGCCCGAACTCGGCGGCCGCCGCCGCGTCGCCGGGCTGCGCCGCGAGGAACTCGCCCAACTCGCCGGCGTCAGCGTCGACTACTACACCCGCCTCGAACAGGGCCGGGTCGGCAACCCCTCGGACTCCGTGCTCGACGCGGTCGCCCGCGCCCTGCGCCTCGACCCCGAGGAGATCGGCCACCTGCACCGCCTCGCCCGCACCCGCCCCGCCCGGGCCGCCGGCGCCCGGGGCTCCGGCCCGCAGAAGGTCCGCCCCACGATGGCCCGGCTGCTGGAGGCGATGCCCGAGGTGCCCGCCGTGGTGATGGGCCGGCGGATGGACGTCCTGGCCTGGAACCGCGCCGCCGTCTCCCTCCTCGGCGACTACGGCGCGCTCCCCCCGGCCGAGCGCAACATCGCCCGGATCACCTACCTCGACCCGGCCTCGCGCACCCTCTACGACGACTGGGTCGGCTGCGCCCGCGAGAACGCCGCCTTCCTGCGCCTGGAGGCCGGCCGCCGCCCCGACGACCCCCGCCTCGCCGAGCTGATCGGCGAACTCTCGGTGCGCAGCCCGGAGTTCCGCCAGTGGTGGGCGGAGCACCCGGTGCGCGACAAGACCTCGGGACGCAAGGTGTTCCACCACCCGCTGGTCGGCCGGCTGGAACTGGTCTACGAGACGCTGCGCTCCGCCGACGACCCGGACCAGGCGCTGATCACCTACGCCCCCGACCCCGGCAGCCCCTCCGAGGACGCCCTGCGGATGCTGATCGCCTGGGACGCCGACCGGACCGGCCCCGGCCGCTCCGCCGCAGGTGGCGGGTCGGTTACCGTCGGGCACTGACGCACCGCAAAGTGCGGTCTTCTGTGCGGGAGTTCACCCGCTTACGGTGATCCGGTACCTCGTCGGACGACTCGGAGCACCCATGCCCATCCTCAAGACCTATGCCCGGCTCTGGGCCGACGGCCTGGACCACTCGCTCCCGCTGCTGCGCACCCTCACCGGGGCCGAGCCGGACCTGCTGTTCCGCTTCCACGAGATCGAACTCGCCGCCATCGGCGACTTCCTGGTGATCGCCGGCCCGCCCTCCGAACGCGCCAAGTACGCGCACGCCTCGGCCACCGTCGTGGTCTCCGACCTCGACGAGCTGAGCGAGGCCCTGGAGGCCGCGGGCGCCGTCGTCACCACCCCCGAGACCGCCTCGCCGACCGGCCGCTTCCTCTACGCCCGCCACGCCGACGGCGCGGAGGTCGAATACGTCGAGTGGGTCCCCGAACTGGTCCGCCGCATCGTGCACCGCTCCTCGTAGCCGCTGGTCCGGCACCGGCGGGGCGGGACCATGGTCCCGCCGGGTTCACCCGTCCGGCCCTGGCGGCCCGCGCGGCCGTGGCGTGGGATGGAGGTGAACGGGGTCCCGGAGGCCCGGGAACGGCCCCGCCGGTGCGAAGGGCAGGAGCAGAACATGAAGGCCGCCGTCGTCCACGACTTCACCCAGCCGCTCGTGATCGAGGAGCGCCCGGTGCCCGACCCCGGCCCGCACCAGGTACGGGTGCGGATCGAGGCCTCCGGCCTCTGCCACACCGACATCCACGCCGCCCACGGCGACTGGCCGGTCAAGCCCAGCCCGCCGTTCGTGCCCGGCCACGAGGGCGTCGGCATCGTCGAGGCGGCCGGCGCCGAGGTCCGCCACGTCCGGGTCGGTGAACGGGTGGCCATCGCCTGGCTCGCCGACGCCTGCGGGCGCTGCGACCACTGCGTCACCGGCTGGGAGACGCTCTGCACGCAGCAGCACAACAGCGGCTACTCCGTCGACGGCGCCTACGCCGAGTACGCCCTCGCCCACGGCGACTACGTCGTCCCGGTGCCCGACGGCATCGACCCCCTCGACGCCGCCCCGCTCTCCTGCGCCGGCGTCACCACCTACAAGGCCCTCAAGGTCTCCGGCGCCGGCCCCGGCACCCGCGTCCTGATCTCCGGCATCGGCGGCCTCGGCCACCTCGCCCTCCAGTACGCCCGGATCGCCGGCGCCGAGACCATCGCCGTCGACGTCACCGACGACAAGCTCGCCCTCGCCCGCGAGCTCGGCGCCGACCACGTCCTGGACGCCCGCGTCCAGGACGTCGCCGCCGAGGTCCAGAAGCTCGGCGGCGCCCACGCCGCGATCGCCCTGGCCGTCAGCAACGCCTCCTTCCGGGCCGCCTACGGGGCGCTGCGCCGCGGCGGCAGCCTCGTCCTGGTCGCCCTGCCCGCCGAGGGCAAGCTGGAGCTGCCCGTCTTCGACACCGTCCTCAACGGCACCAAGGTCATCGGCTCGATCGTCGGCACCCGCGAGGACCTCGCCGAGGTCTTCCGCCTCCACGCCCTCGGCCGCACCCGGGTGATCCGCGAGACCCGCCGGCTCGCCGACGTCAACACCTGCTTCGAGGAGGTCCTCGACGGCAAGGTATCCGCCCGCCTGGTCTTCGACCTGCGCTGACCCCGCCCGCGGCACCACGACGGCGCCCGGCCCCCGACCGGATCCCCCCTCCGGTCGGGGGCCGGGCGCTTCGCCGTCCCGGGGCCCCCTTGACCTGCGCCGTTCACCTGGCGCGGGGCTCCCCGGTGATCGCGGAAACGGATTGCCAGGCCCCCGCCCCACGCACTAGCGTTCGACCGCGCACCGATCGCGAGCATGAGGGCCGGTCAGCTGACGGCCGATCGGAGAGCGCATCACATCGGACCATTCCCCTCCGTCTGCCGTCCTCCGTCCGTCGTCCGCCCGCGGGGCGCGCGGCGGCCGGCCGTCGGCCGGGGGGAACCTGCGCGAAGGCGAACTGACACATCATGCGTGAATCCCGACCCCCCGGACGGCTGGGGGGCCCGCTGGTGAGAGGCCTGGTGCCGCTGTGGGCGGCCGGCCTCGTGCTAACCGCCCCCGGAGCCGCGTTCGCGGACACCCCGGCGGCGAGCGCTTCCGGGCCCAACACCCCCAGCGCGCTGACCACCAGCCCCCAGCCCGTCAACCCCGCCGACAACGCCTGCGGCGGCGGCACCCCCGGGTGGATCGGCCGGACGTCGCCCCTCCCGGACGGCACCTCCAACGTCCAGCTGTCCGCCTACGCCGACGGGCAGCCCGGCAGCGACCTCACGGTCGGCTTCCACCTGTGGGACACCACGGCCGGCGAGAGCCGCGACTCCGCCGCCGGCACCTGGCCGACCGCCCGGGTCGTCCCCTCCGGCGGGGGCACCGGCCGGGCCTACGTCGGCCGCGCGCTGGCCGACGGCCACCGGTACGGCTGGAACGCCTGGTCCGCCGCCGGGGACGTGAAGAGCCCCCCGACCGCGGACTGCGCCTTCAACGTCGACCTCACCGCGCCGACCCAGGCGTCCATCGCGCCCTCCACCGTGTTCCCGCCGCAGGGCAGCGGCGCCACGCCCACCGGCCACGCCGGCGACACCGGCGTCACCGTCCGCGTCACCAGCAAGGACCCGGTCCCGGGCGGCTGCACCGACGGCCCCTGCGCCGCCGGCGGCGTCCGCGCGTTCACGTACGCGCTCGACGACAACATCCCGGTCTCCGGCGGCTCCAGCGTCCCGGCCTCCTTCGCGGCCGACGGCACCGCGTACGCCGACGTCCCGATCAGCGTCGGCGTCCTCAACTGGGGCAGCCACACGCTGAACGTGCGCGCCGTCGACGCGGCCGGCAACACCGAGCCCCAGGCGTCCACCTACTCCTTCTACGCCCCCGCCCGGACGCTGGGACCGGCCGTGGCGGGCGACGTCGACTTCGACGGCGTGGCCGACCACCTCACTCCGGCCGCCGACGGCTCGCTGACCCTCTTCCGGGGCGGCGCCGACGGCACCTTCCGCACGCCCGAGACGTCCTCCCCGGCCGACCGCAGCCCCCGGCGCGACGACTGGAACAACTACCTGGTGGCCCACCGCGGCGCCGTCAACGGCCAGGGCGACTCGCTGTTCGCGTACCACAGGAGCGAGAAGCAGCTCTACGTCTACGTCAACGACGCGAACGCCTACCCGGGCGAGGCCGTCGCCGGCCACTTCACCCGCACCTCCCTCCAGCTGGGCACCAGCAGCGCGTGCCCGCAGGGCATCGACCGGACCTGGAACCACATCGCCCAGATGACGGCCGTCCAGCGCGGCACCGGGGGCACCGGGCTGGTCACCGTCGAGCAGGGCCACCTGCGCTACTACCCCGCCGAGTTGGCCTGCACCCTCGGCGCCGGCGTCGAGCTCGGCGCGGCCGGGGCCGACTGGAGCGGCTTCACCCTGATGTCCCCCGGCGAGGTCAACGGCGTGCCGACGCTCTGGGTGCGCGACACCGTGACCGGGGCCGTCACCGGCCTGGCGCTGCCGCTGGACGCCACGGGCAAGCCGGTCGCCGGCTTCACCCCGCTGACGCTGCCCGCCCACCGGCCCCTGGTCTGGGGCCTGCAGTCCGCCGGCCAGGACATCTGCGCCGACATCGACCACGGCTGGACCGGCAACGGCACCGCCGCCCTGCTGTGGACCTGCGCCGACGCGGGCTCCGCCGCCCCCAACCAGCAGTTCACCTTCGGCACCGACGGCTCGCTGCACGTCCTCGGCAAGTGCCTCGACGTCACCGGCGGTGCCACCGCGAACGGTTCGCCCGTCAACCTGTGGGACTGCAACGGCAGCCCGGCCCAGCAGTGGCTCCCGGGCCCCCACCCGCACACCCTGCGGAACCCGAACGCCGACAAGTGCCTCGACGCCGACGCGAGCGCCCCGCTGGGCGCCCGCCTGGTGATCAGGGACTGCGGCAAGACGCAGAGCGAGGCGTGGACGTACCCCGACGCCCAGCCCGTGCTCCCGCTCGCGCTGGCCGCCAACGTCTTCCCGACCGTGGACTCGCCCGGTGACCTCAACGCCGACGGCCACCCCGACGTGCTCGCCACCGTCTCCGACGGCCGGCTGGTCCGCTACGCCGGCACCGCCCCGCTGGCCGGCCGGCCGCGCTTCGCCGCGCCGCAGGACGTCCCCTGGGACCGCTCCACCGCCTTCAACGTCAACTCCGTCTACAGCCCGGCCCGCTGCCTCGACAACTACGGCGCGCCCGCCGGCGGCAGCCTGCGCTTCTACGACTGCTGGAACGGCGCCAACCAGAAGTTCGCCTTCGGCTCCGACGGCACCCTGCGCACCGGCGGCCGCTGCGTGACGGTCCGCGACAACGCGACCCACTGGGGCGCCCAGGCCGTCCTCACCGACTGCCGGGCCGGCACCGGCCAGATCTGGACCTACGGCGCCGACGGCACCCTGCGCAACCCCGCCGCCAACGCCTGCCTGGAACTGCCCGGCTGGAACGACGCCAACGGCACCGCCCTCGGCATCTGGGGCTGCAACGGCAACCCCAACCAGCGCTGGACCCTCTACCCCAACACCGCCTGACCGGCTTCGCCCGGGACGCGCTCGGCCCGACCGGAGTCTCCGGTCGGGCCGAGCGTTTTCTCCGAGGGCCGTGACGGCGGCCGGTCAGGACTCCAGTCGTGCGGCCTGCTCCATCATCGCCTCCGCCTGGTCGTCCCAGTCGGGACCCACGAAGAGGATGTCGGCCGCCGCCTCGCGGAGCAGGTCCGGATCGTCGGGCCGCTGCAGACAGGCGAGCCGGTAGGCCAGGTTACGGGCCCACACCGGAATTCCCAGAATGTCCTCCCGAAGAACACCCCGGAGCACGGTGAGGATTTCCTCGGGGCTCGCGAACGTGAGCTTCTCGATGAAATACCTGGTGGCATCCGAAACGCTCTCCGCGTTTTCTCCGTAGGTTGATTCGATGAAATCCTCGGTCAACCTGTCGAGTCCTGACATGGTGTCGCCCTTACCTTACTTTTCGAGCCAGTACGTGCCGAGGCTGTAGCGGTTCTCCCGTTTCCTGCAGGTGCGACGGTTTGGAGCCGGGCCCCGGTACCTCCTGGCCGCCCTCCATCCGCCGGTACACATCGGCGACGATTTCCTTCTCGATGTCGTCGGCGGAGATTCCCGTGGACGCCGGGGACGGACTCTTCCTGCCTCCGCCCATATCGTGTTCGCGATCGTCTGCGTGCCCCGAGTTGATCGTCCAGTCGTCGTCGCTGGCCTTCCCCTTCTTCTGTCGGTACGCGCGGGTCCGCGCTCCCGGTATCGGGCTTCGGCGGCTTCGGAGCGCCACCGCCGCCGGACCGGTCGACGGGGTCGTTGCTCTGTAGGTGCAACCGCCCATCTGGTCCGGGTTGCCGGCGGCCGGAACGGGTCGACGGTCAGGAAGCGGCCGAGGACCGCGCCGTAGTTTGCGGTGGCTCAGGAGGTTGAGGCCGGTGCTGCGGTCGACCGGCTGGCCGAGGTAGCCGTGGTTGCCGGTCCACGCCTGGGGCTGACCGTCACCACGGACGTTGCCGTACGGGTCGAACGGGCGACGGATGATGGCCTTCGTGGCCGCGTCGACCTGGATCGTCCCGGCAGTGCAACCGGGACGCCTACGGGAACGTCAACGCCAACCAGCGCTGGAGGCTCTCCGTCAACACCGCCTGACCGGCGCCCCCACCAGGCCAGCGGGCCCGCGACGCACCACGCGTCGCGGGCCCGCGGCCGTTCCCGGACCCTCCGGGCTGCGGAGTCCTCCGGATACCGGCGCCGGCCTAGGTCTCGGAGACGACGTTGTCCACCACCTTGATCAGCCAGCTCGTCCCGTCCTCCTCGGTGACCTCGATCTCCCCGTTCAGCACATGGTCGAAGGTGAACTCGTCGAACTCCGGTGCGTAGTCGCGCCCTTCGAACCGAGCGGCCAGTTCGGACTGCAGGGCGCATCCCGGGCGCCAGAAGGTGTCGATCAGGTACCGAATCCAAGGTCCGCCGGAGTAGAACCTGCTGCGGTGATTCCACGAGAGCTCCCGGCCGTCACTGCCCACGGCCCACTGGCAGCTGAGGCCGGGCTGCCCGGCGGGCGGCTCCGAATCATTGATCACGTCGGCGTCGGGAATCCAGAGCGGCTGTTCGGCCGGGGTCGAGTACGGGCCGGAGTGCCGATGCATTCTGCGGGTGTCGATGAATCGCTCGTGGTAGGCGGCCTCTGCGGAATTCAGAGGGGGGTGGATCCTGATCGACCCCTGATATTCGGTGAAGTAGCCCATCGATTTTCCCTGTTCTGAACTCGGGCGGACGGCCGCCCGCCGTGCTCGCCGGGCGGCGGGGGCGGGTCCGCGCAGGATCGGTTGACAGGGGGCGGGCCGAGCGAATTCCTGTCGACCCGCCCCGGTCATGTTGCTTCCGAAGGGTAGCGCTACTGCACGGTTCCGAAGGTGGACACGTAGATGAGGAACCCGACGGCCAGGCCTGCCGCCGTCCCGACGGCTGTGGTCGTCTTGCGATCCCAGACCGTGGTGGTGACCGTAATGGGATGCGGGACCCAGTCGTCACCCGGCGGCTTGGCGTTCTTCCGATCCCACCAGCTGATCACGCCGGTGGCTTTCTTCAGTTCTACCGGCTTACCGCGGGAGGTTGTGTACTTGTCCTTCTTGCTGGTCGACTGCGCCACCAGCACGCCATTGAGGTTCATCGGGTCCGGGCCCACCAGCTGAGGTATTTCGAAACCCGGCATGACCGTCAGGCGGCTCCCCTTTGCCTTCTGTATCTTCTGTTCCACGGAAACGTAGTTCGTGACCTCTCCGAAGGCCACGTCCTCATCCTTTCCGGTCAGTCCGGACTTGACCTCCCAGATGTGCATGACATTGTCTTCTATCATGACCAGGTCCGCGGAGCCGTCGGTGGCTCCGTTCTTCCCGGCTCCGGGAATCTCGTATTCCTTGGCCACCCACGCGTTGGGATGAGTCGCCTTCAGGTACTCGTACGCCATCTCCTGGGCGGCGTTGTGCCGGAGAGTACCGGAGGCCTTCGGGCGCGGTGTGGGACCCGAAACAGGTCCTACGACGGCGGGAGGCGGCGGCGCGGCAGGAAGCGGCCCGTACCACGTGTTGAAGTCGCGATGGGGGCCGGGGCCGACGTCCTGCTGAGGAGTTCGGTGTCCTCCGCAGAGTCCGTCGTAGCAGTCGTGGTCGATGCGTCCGCTCGGGTCCATCCGGTTGACCGGGTCGTTGCTGCTGTACGTGTAGCCGCTCATCTGGTCGGGATTGCCGGGGGCGAGGAGCGGGTCGACGGTCAGGAAGCGGCCGAGGACGGGGTCGTAGTTGCGGGCGCCCAGGAGGTTGAGGCCCGTGGTGAAGTCGAACGGCTTACCGAGGTAGCCGCGGTTTCCGGTCCACCCCGGGGGCCGGCTGCCGTCGCGGACGTTGCCGTAGGGGTCGAACGGGCGGCGGGTGACGGCCTTGGTGGCCGCGTCGACCTGGATCGTCGCGGTGTTCTGCGGAGTGGTGATCTGGTAGGAGAGCGTTCCGCCGCTGGTGCGGACCGCGACCGATCCGTCCGGCTGCGGGAAGTAGCGCTCTCCCGTGACCGTGCTGCCGTCGGCCGAGAGGGTGATCTGCTCGGCGGCGGAGAACAGGTAGAGGATGGTGCCGGTGGGACCGCGCTGGAGGAGCAGGTCACCGTCGGCGTCGTACAGGTACCTCGACGTCGCGGTCCCCGATCCGCTCGGCGCGGTGACGGACTCGGTCCGTCCCTCCACGTCGTACGTGAAGGTCTGGGTGGAGCCGGCGAGGGGCTGCGCCGTGGTGCCGGTGGACCACTTCTGGTTGGACCCCTGATTGCAGTACCAGAGGGCGACGCGGGTGCCGGGGGTGCCGCTGCCCTGGGGGACGTCGAGGCACAGGCCGGACTGATGGACGAGGGAGCCGTCGGCGGCGGTGCTCCAGCGTTGGCTCGGACTGCCGTCGCAGGCCCACAGTTCGAGCTGTGTGCCCGGACCGGTCTGACCGCCGGTCGGGCGGGCGCAGACACCGAGCACGCGCAGCGTGCCGTCCGTCCCGAGGGTCCACTGTTCGGCGCTGCCCTCGTGGCAGGTCCAGGTCTCCACCGGGGTGCCGTTGGCGCTGTTGGCACCGGTGGCGTCCAGGCAGACCGGGGTGCCGCCGGTGGCGACGCCCGACACCAGGGTGCCCGTGCTGGTCATGGCGCGCGAGGTGGTGTTGCCCTGGGCGTCGTACTGCGGCGTCAGGGTCGCGCTGTAGGTGGGCCCGCTCGGCGCGTTGACCGTGGCGGCCCACTTCTGGTGCGAGAGACCGTTGCAGTACCACAGACCGAGCTGGGTGCCCGGTGTCCGGTTCCCGCCGGGGATCTCCAGACAGTACTGGGAGTCGTAGACGAGGGCGCCGTCCGCGCCGTCCGTCCACTTCCGGCTGCCGGCGTCACAGGCGGCCAGCTCGATCCTGGCACCGGCGTAGGCGTTCCCGCCGACCGGCCGGGCGCACTTGCCGAGGGCCCGCAGGGAGCCGTCGCCGGGGCGGGTCCACCGTTCGGATCCGCCGCTGTGGCAGGTCCAGGTCCCGACGGAGGTGCCGTCGGACGTCCGGGATCCCCAGACGTCCAGGCAGAGTGCCGCGCCATCGGTCGTCGTCTGGCCCGAGGTGAGCCGCAGGGTGGCCTGGCCGGTGCGGGTGGTGACGCTGGTGGCGGTGTTCGGCTTGGCGGCGGGGGTGCGGCCTTCGCCGGGGTAGCTGCTGGTCTGTGTGACGTCACGGGCGGTGTCGCCGGTGATGTCGTGCTTGACCTGCTGGGTCCGGTCACCGAGCTGGTTGTACTGGAAGCTCTGCCAGTACGGCGCGGGGCCGCCGATGTTGGCGGGGCCGGGATCGGAGTGGGTGCAGCGGGAGACCTGACCGGCCGTCGGGGTGGTGAAGCCCCAGACGTCGGTCCATGCCTCGGTCAGGCGGTTCAGCCCGTCGTAGCGGAAGCACTGGGTCTCGACGGCCATGTCCCCGCTGCCCGAGGACTGCCGCTCCGAGATCCTCGCGAGCTTGCCGGCCGGGTCGTAGCCGTAGGTGATGTCCGAGATCGGGTTGGTGTCGGCCTCCTGGAACTTGACGTCGGCCGCCTTCAGCCGCCCGGTGACGTCGTCGTAGAAGCGGGCGGTCCGCATGAGCTTCCCCGACTCGCCGTACTGGGACAGCAGCACGTGGCCGAGCTGGTCGTAGTTGGTCCGGGCCAGGATCTTGAAGTAGTCCGTGGACGTGGCCTCGACCTGGTCGGCGCTGTTGCGGTAGATGCTGAACGTCTCCTCGGGCAGACCGCCGTGCGCGTGGTAGCGCGGGCCCGTCGGCAGACCGAGTCGCTTGCTGTAGGTGAGGGTCTGGGAGTAGCTGCCCGCGAGCTTGCCCTCGGCCGCCGGAATGGTGGTCGTGGTGCCGGTGGGCTGGTAGCGGACGTCGTAGCCGTCGACCGCCTGGACGTACGCGCTCCCCGAGGCGCCCCCGACGTAGCGGGTGGAGGCGGTCGGGTAGCCCTTGGCGAGGTTGTCGAAGGTGAAGGAGGCGAGCAGCTTGGCCGGATTGTTGGTGTTGTCGCCCTCGTAGCGGCCGACGACGCGGCCGAGGAGGTCGTAGGCGAAGGCCATCCGCTTGCCGCTGCCGTCGGTCGTGGTGGCCACCCGGCCGAGGGCGTCGTACGCCGTCGTGGAGGTGCCGGCGTCCGGGTCGCTCTGGGAGACGGGCCGGCCCTCGACGTCGTAGGAGTACGTCCAGGTGTTCCCGGCGTTGTCGGCGATGGACGCGAGCAGGCCGCGTGCGTCGAATGCGTAGCGGGTCGTCACATCACCCGTCGGGTCACCGCCGTGCAGCACCGAGGAAGTGGTCCGGCCGAGCGCGTCGGTGATCACGGTGCTCGGCGTGCCACCGGCGGGAGGCGTGATGTCCGTCCGCTCGGCGCCGGGGTAGGACGTGACGGTGCGCCACAGCTCGCGGCCCCGGGAGAAGAGCTGCTCGGACGTCTTACGGCCGGTTCCGTCGTACGTGTAGTACGTCTGGGAGGGGGACTCGTCGTCCTTCTCCTCGAACAGGACGGTGCCCGGCTCCCCGTGGTCCTTGTCGTACCAGGCGGCAGTGGTCTTGGCGACCTGGCCGTGGCTGTCGTACCGGGTGTGCGTCAGGACCCTGCCGGGGTCATTGTTGGCCGGAGTGGACTGCGTCTGGCGTGACTTCAGGAACCCGTCGAGGATGTCGACCGAGGTCGACCAGTTCTGGTCCTCCCGGAGCGTGCGGGTGGTGACGCTGGGCGAGGTGACCCGCTTCTCGTCCCCGGCGAGCGCACCGCGCATGTCGTAGCCGAAGGTCTGGTTCGCGGGCCTGCCGTCAGCCTTGGCGTTTCCCGGCAGCCACACGGCGGTGCGGCGCCCGAGGGCGTCGAAGATCGAATCGGTGATCCGGTTGTTGGCGTCGACGGAGCGGGTCACCAGACCGCGGGCCGGCGACACGGTGTCCGTGCTCTTCCAGTCGAGCGAGTTGGTCTTCGTCACGGTCCCGGGAAGGACGTCGCTCGCCGGGCTGTAGCTCGTGTCCTCGGCGAGGCCCGCCTCATTGACGTTGCGCAAGACGCGCCCGTAGCCGTCGAACGCCTGGGCGCTCACGGTCCGGTAGGCGGCGTTGCCCTGGGCGTCGTAGCCCGTGACGGTCTGGGTGGCGGTGGCGTAGCCGAAGGTCGTGCCGTTCTGGCCGAGGACCTTCGAGGCTCCGGGGCCGGCCGGGTCGGCGTTGCCGTCGTAGATCACCCGGCGGTCGCTGATGGTCCTGGTGGCGGAGGGCGCGGTGCCGCACGGCCCGGCGACGGTCCGTGTGCTGCTCGGATAGGAGCGCATCATCGGATTGCCCGCCGGGGGATCCGCATAGTCGGTGGTGGTGCAGGTGCGGTTGTCGTCCGTGGTCAGGTCCGGCCGGCTGTCGGCCTTGACGGGCTGGGCCCACTCGTTGAGCGTGGTAACGGTCCGGCCCGTGCGCCAGGTCCCGTCGGACAGCAGGACGCTGGACCGGGTGCCCGACGTGACGGTGCGCAGGGCCTTCAGCTCCGGGAGCGGCGAGAGCGCCGGGGGCTTGGAACTCCATGCGGTGCGCGTCCGGGTGGCGGTGGCGTCCGAAGCCACGGACAGGTCGGAGAACTGCCTGGCGACGGCCGGGCCGCCCGCCGAGCCGTAGGTGACCGACTCCTGGGCCAGGCCCGAGAGCCAGGGACTGTCGGCGCTCTCCTCGCCGAGTGAGTTTGTCAGCCTGACGCTGCGCGGCGTGCGGTCGGCCTTGTAGTCTCCGTCCATACCGCGGAAGTACGAGACGCTGCTCCTGGTGACCGGGTCGTCGCCCGAGCCGCTCGTGGTGGTGACGGTGCGGTAGCCGCGGAAGTCGTTCCAGGTGCGGTACCGGTCGTCGGTCAGGTCGGAGTCGTCACGGTGCCAGGCGGCGCCGCCCTCGTAGGAGTACGAGGTCACCCGCGACGGCGAGGCGCTCGCGGTGCCGTCCCTGACGGTGACCTTCGCGACCAGGGTCTTGTGGAACCAGTCGGCGACCGGTTCCTTGCTCTTCCCGGGGGACCAGTGGACCGGGTAGCACGCCATGGTGTTGCCGTCGGCCGAGGCCGGCATGGCGCCCGTGGTCCGCGAGCACTCCGGGTCGCGGTAGGTGACGGCGATCCGGGCGCCGGACTCGGTGCCGATGCCGATGATCCGCGGCCGGTAGAGCGGCGCCGGCGGGCTGGGGCCGTCGACCCGGTTGTTGAGCTCGGTGCCGGCGAAGGTCACCGGGTCGAGCGTGATCGGGCCCGAACCGCCGGCCGAGGTGTCCAGGCCGGTGCGCTGGATCGAGGACAGCCACATCACCGACTGCAGGGAGCCGTCGCTGTAGTTCGCGTCCCCGGGCTGGCCGGTCGCCGGGTCGATGAGCGCACCGGCCTCGGAGAAGATGTGGGTGAGGTCGTAGCGGTCCAGGGCCTGCCAGCCGCCCTGGGTGCGCAGCTCCGTACCGATGCGCCGCAGCCGCTTGGTGGACCAGAAGGTGGGCGAGCCGGTGTAGCAGACGTTGGCGCCGGAGCCGCTGGTCGTCCATCCGTCCGGGCAGGCGAGGTCGTACGGGACGTCGGGCCAGTTCTTGGCGGTGGAGGCGGAGAGGTTCTCGGGCCGGCAGGTGTCGTCGGAGACCGTGCACCGCTCGGCGGTCTCGAAGTTCACCCGGGCGGAGGGTTCGCGCCCGGCGACGGCGTCGGCGAGCTTGTAGCCGTAGGAGATCCGGCTGAGCTGGCCGCCACGGGTGTACGGGGTCAGCGTGCCGGTGCCTCCGGTGGCCGCGGCCTGACCGCCGCCCATGGCGTAGCGGTTGGTCTCCGCCGCCCAGTCGTAGCGCTGGACGTTGCCGTTGGGGTCGACGACGAAGTCGAGGTTGAAGCGCCAGCCGGGTTGCTGGTCGCACTGCGAGCCCGCGCCCTTGGCGGCGTTGTAGCAGGGGTCGCCGTTGTTCGGGTGGTAGACCGGCACGCCCCAGGCGCTGTTGGTGGCGGCGTCGGAGGTGGTGCCGGGGGCGTGGTTGAGACCGAGGTAGTAGGCGGTGCCGTCGGTCGTGGTGACCTTGAAGTACTCGCCCTGCCACAGACCGTTGGCCGCGCCCGTCAGCCGCTCGACGCGGGTGCCGTCGTCGTTCTGGAGGTGGTAGGCGCCGTTGCCGTCGCGGACGAGCTCACCGCTGTGGGAGCCGAGCGACAGAGTGGCGTTCCAGCCGGCCCAGCACTGGTCGCCGGACTCGGCCACGCCCGCGTTCTTGCAGGTCTTGTAGAACCGCTCGACGAAGCCCGGATTGTAGGACCAGCCGTCGCCGATCCAGGAGGCCTGGGAGTTGCGGGCGGAGGTCTTCCCGTCGACGGACTGCGAATCGTAGGAGAGGGCCACGCCGGGTGCGTTGCCGGCCAGGGACGGCGCAACGGTGATCGGGTAGTTGTAGGTGAAGGCGCCCGAGGCGTTCTTCGACCAGGAGCCGGTGGCGGACAGGTCGGACGCGCCGTAGTCGCCCTGCGAGCCGCTCGTGCCGGACTCCAGCGCGAGGGCGATCCCGCCGGTGGCCGGGGCGGTGGCCGTCGCCGGGGCGAGGGCCGTGGCGGGCGCGCCGGCCTCCGAGGGGGCGCCTGTGGCGCCGGGGAGGGCGACGGTACCGGTGATCCGCTGGGCCGCGGGGTCGAGCGCCGCGTCGAGCGGCTGACGGGTGCGGCATTGCGCGAGCTCCGGCGTGGAGAGCGCACAGGCGGGCATGGCGACCAGACGCAGCCGGGAGGCCCAGCCGCCGCCGAAGGCGTCGGCGAAGGAGCCGTAGTCGAGGGAGACCTCGACGGCGGAGGGCGTCGGGACGCCGTCGGCGCGGTCGAGCGACACCAGGAGGCCGTTCACTCCGGCCTTCTCGGCCTGGGCGCGGCCGGCGACCTTGACCTCGACGGCACCCGGCGCCGTGCCGGCGGCGGAGTCGTCACCGGAACCGCCGGCCCTGGCCGTGGCCGGCGCACCGGCCGCGGTGCGCAGCAGCACCGGCGTCGAGCCCGCTCGGACGGCGGGCTGCTCGGGCTTGCCGGTGTCCCGCCGGGCGGCGACGAGGTCCGGCCGGCCCTTGAGGTCGACGGTGACCGTCGACTCGGCCGGCCACTGGACGGCGCCCGGCTTGTGGGCCTTCAGATCGTGGGCGCCCCCGGGGTGGTGGAGCGGTTCCGACGGGCGATCGATGTCGGCGTCGTGGCCGCCGACCTTGGGCAGTTCCGGAAGGGTTTCCGGCTTCTGTTCGGCCGCCAGCGCGGTGTGGGCGAATCCCTCACCGACGAGCGGGACCACGAGGGAGAGCGTCGCGGTCAGGGCGCCGAGTGTCAGTGCCTTTCGCCAGCCGCTCCCTCCTCTTCGGGAATTGCGGACAGTTTGTCCAGGACCGGTTTGCATTCGATGTCTCCGCGTTAACAGAATCGCAATGGGTTCGTGACCTGCGGCGATGTGCCCGACGCAGGTGTCCCAGGGTGATGGCGGGAACCGTATTGCCAGGCCAGTCGTGCACGCAATAGCGTTCGCCTGCCGCCGAACTGCCAGCAATTGACGACAGCTCAACTGACTCGTGGTCGGAATCGGTATCAAAATGGACAAAGGCCGCCTTGCGTGGCGGTCGGTATGGCGTGCGGCATACCTGGCCTCCGGAGCAAGCCGAGCCCTGTTGCGAAGGCGAACTGACACACCATGCGAGAAATCCCACCATCCGGACCGCGGAGACGGGGCCGGCCGGCGAGATACCTGGCCCCGCTGTGCGCGGTCGGCCTCGTCCTGGCGACCCCCGGGGGCGCCGTCGCCGAGACCCGGACCCCCGCTGCGTCACCGGCCACGGGCCGCGACGACGCCCGGTCGGCGTCCTCCCCGAGCGCCGTCGAGACCGCGCTCCGGACGGCGAAGGCGACCGGGAAGCCGGTCGCCGTGGACGAACTGACGACCGAGACCTCGCTCACGGTCGCCCTTCCGACCGGCAAGCTCAGCCTCACCAGCCATCTGCTGCCGGCCCGGGTGAAGCGCGACGGCGGATGGGCCGACGTCGACCCCGGGCTCGTCCGGGGTCCGGACGGGAACTACGCCCCGAAGGCCACGCCGTCCGGCGTCGCCGTGTCGGGCGGTGGCACCGGCCCGCTGGCGACCCTCACCGACCGGGAGGGCCGGAGCCTGGCCCTGACCTTCCCGGTGCGCCTGCCCGCGCCCACCGTGGACGGCGGCACCGCCGTCTACGCCGAGGTGATGCCGGGCGTCGACCTCCGGGTCGAGGTGGGTGACCAGGGCTCGGTCCGCGAGGTCCTGGTCGTCAAGGACGCCACCGCCGCCGCCAACCCGGCGCTGAGGTCACTGCGGTTCGGCACCGCCACGAAGGACCTGGTCGTCTCCGACGACGGCCACGGGAACATCTCCGCCGGCCCCGCCGGTGGCGCACCCGTCTTCCAGGCGTCCGCCCCGCTGATGTGGGACTCCGCCGCGGAGGCTCCCGCGGCCGCCGCCGCGCGGAGCGGGGCCGCCGCGGTGCCCGCCGTCGGCGAGGTGCCGGACGGGGGTGCCCCGTCGGGCACCGCCGGCAGCCCGTCGTCGGCCGACGCCCCCGGCGCGGGCGCGCACGTGAAGCCGATCGGCGTCAGCGTCGACTCCTCGGCGTTGACCCTGACCCCCGATCCCGGGCTGCTCGACGGCGAGGGCACCGTCTGGCCGCTGTACATCGACCCGACCTTCCAGCCGACCCGGCCGATGGGCACCACCCACTTCGCCCAGGTGATGTCGGCCGCGGAGTGTGCGAACGTCTCGACCTACGACAAGCCCCAGACCAGGGGCCAGGGCGTCGGCTACCAGCACTACGAGCGGCCGAACTGCTACGGCATGGAACGCTCGTACTTCGAGCTGGACACCAGCGCCGTGACGTCGCAGATGTACATCGACGAGGCCCACATGTACTTCTCCGAGTCCTACGCGGCGGCGCACAACTGCAACGCCACCGCGCCGGTCTGGCTGAAGTGGACCGGGGGCATCGACGCCGCGACCACCTGGAACCACCAGCCGCAGATCCTGCGGGGCATCGACACGGAGAAGTGGCCCCGCAGCGCCTACGACGGATGCGAGCCGCAGGACGTCGTCTTCACGGTGACCAACGAGCTGCGGGAGGTCGCCCAGCAGGGCATCCAGCGGTGGACGGTCGCCCTGATCGGTGACGAGAACTGGTCGACCGACGTCAACCACTTCATGCGGTTCTCCCCGAACCCGTACATCCGGGCCACGTACGACATCGCGCCGTACACCCCCGACTCGCTGCAGGTCAGCCCCCAGCCCTCGAACCCCGACGACCAGGCCTGCGGAAGCAGCCGGCCCGGATGGATCGGCCGGACGGTGCCGGAGTCGAACATCCGGTTGAGGGCCTGGGCCAGGACCCCCATGCCCGGAACCAACATCACGATCGGCTTCCACGTCTGGGACAACATGACCGCCGGCGCCAACGGTGAACCCGGCGGCGGAGCGTGGCGGGCCAGCGAGACGATCGGCCCCGGCGGCGGCTGGGGCGAGGCCACGCTCGGCTTCACGGTCCAGGACGGGCACCAGTACGGCTGGAACGCCTGGGCCACCGACGGCATCCTGGACAGCCCCCCGTCCGGGTACTGCTACTTCAACGTCGACCTCAGCGCGCCGACGCTCGCGAGCATCGCCCCTTCCCCGGTGTTCCCGCCGCTGGGCAGCGGTATCAAGCCCGCCGGTCACGCCGGAGACACCGGGGTGACGGTCAAGGTCACCAGCACCGACCCGGTGCCGGGCGGCTGCACCCGCGGCAGCTGCGTGTCCAGCGGCGTCCTGGAGTTCCAGTACGCACTGGACAACCTCAGCTCCCCGAACGGCTTCGGCAGCAGCCCGGCCGTGGCCGGGCCCGACGGCAGTGCCTCCGCCGAGATCCCGATCGAGCTCAACCGCGGCAACTGGGGTACCCACCATCTCTACGTCCGCGCCGTCGACCGGGCCGGGAACTCCCAGTCGGAGTGGGCCGAGTACGAGTTCTACGCGCCCTGGAACCCGGCGACCAAGATCGTCCCCGGTGACGTGACCGACGACGGCACCCCGGACTACCTGGTGCCGACGGCCGACGGCAACTTGTCCCTGCTCGTCGGCAACAGCGACTTCACCGCGCAGCCGGGCGTCGCCTCCACCCAGGTCCGCAGCCCCCAGGGCGACAGCTGGAACAACTACCTGCTGACCCACCGCGGCTCGGTCAGCGAGGACCCTTACGACGACCTGTTCGCCTACAACAAGGCGACGAAGCAGCTCCACCTCTACCGCAACGACGCCAGCCACACCCCCCAGGGCACCGCGGGCCACTTCACCTTCAACCACGGTGAGGTCGCCACGGCCGAAGGCCAGTGCGCCCGCGGCATCGACGGGACGTGGAACCACATCGAGCAGATGACGGCCATCACGCCGTCACCCGCCAGCAAGGGGCGCCCCAACCTCGTCACCATCGAGAAGGGTCACCTGCGCTACTACCCCGCCACCCTGCTCGTCAACTGCGTCTTCGGCGCCGGCGTCGAACTCGGCGAGGGCACCGACTGGAGCGGGTTCACCCTGATGACGCCGGGCCAGGTCGCCGGCGCCCCGGCGCTCTGGGTGCGCGACAGCGTGAGCGGCGCCGTCACCGGCCTGCCCCTGCCGCTGGACTCCACCGGCAAGCTGGTGACCGGCTTCCAGCCCCTGAAGGCGCCCGTCCGCAAGCCCCTGGTCTCCGCGCTCCAGGGCGCCTCCGGCCAGAGCATGTGCGCCGACATCAACGGCGCGTGGACGGCCAACGGCGCCGCCGCCCAGCTGTGGGACTGTGCCCAGGGCGCGCGCTCCAACCAGGAGTTCACCCTCGGCACCGACGGCTCGCTGCACGTCCTCGGCAAGTGCCTCGACGTCACCGGCGGCGTCACCGCGAACGGCTCGCACGTCAACCTCTGGGACTGCAACAACACCCCGGCGCAGACGTGGGTGCTCGACTCCGGGCGGCTGGTGAACCCGAACTCGGGCCGCTGCCTCGACGTTCCCGGGGCCAACGCGACCCAGGGCAACCGCCTGACGATCTTCGACTGCCACATGGGCCCGGCCCAGCAGTGGACGGTCCCGGCCGCCCACACGGTGCTGCCGCTCGGGGTCGCCTCGGACGTCTTCCCCAACGTCGACTCACCCGGTGACATCAACGCCGACGGCTACCCCGACCTGGTCCTCACCGTCGTCGACGGCCGCCTGATCCAGTACCTGGGAACCGCTCCGCAGGGGAACCAGCCGCGGTTCGGCGCGCCGCAGGAGATCTCGGGGGTGAAGCCCGTCAGCTACAACATCGAATCCGCCTACCACCCTGGCCGCTGCGTCGACAACTACGGCGCTCCGAACGGCGGCTTCCTGGGCTTCTACAACTGCTGGAACGGCACGAACCAGAAGTTCACCTTCGCCTCCGACGGCACCCTGCGCACCGGCGGTCGCTGCGTGACCGTCCGGGACGACCGGACCGACTGGGGCGCACCGGCCGCCATCGCGGACTGCCAGGGCACCAGCGGCCAGATCTGGACCTACGGCGACAAGGGCGAACTCGTCAACCCCGCCTCGAACGCCTGCCTGGAGCTGCCCGGCTGGAACGACGCCAACGGCACCGCCCTGGGCATCTGGCAGTGCAACCGGGACGCCTACGGGAACGTCAACGCCAACCAGCGCTGGAGGCTCTCCGTCAACACCGCCTGACCGGCGCCCCCACCAGGCCCGCGGGGCCCCGCCGCCCCACGCGTGGTCGGGACCCGGGGGGAGGGGCCGA
>NZ_JBHVTL010000001.1:298160-405288 GCF_042884635.1 Kitasatospora sp. NPDC058115 | reverse complement strand
ACCGCCCGGTCACCCCCCCTTTGCTGCCCCCCCCCCCCGCCCCCCGGGCCCGCGACGCACCACGCGTCGCGGGCCCGCGGCCTTCGGCAACGGGAAACCGCGGCCCGGGCCGTCAACTCGCTGGCCGTCAACTTCCCGCCGGTCCTAGCATGTTGGGCGGGGAGCAAGGGGGAGCGATGAGCAACGACCTGTTCACGACGCTCGACCGGGCAGCCGGGCGCACCACCGCACAACCCGGTCTCGACGCGCTGGTGGGCGGTCTGCTGACGCAGATCGCGCGCGGGACGCGGGTGCTGCGGGCGGTGGCCCACCCGCTCGGGTTCTACTGCCTGCCGGTGGTGCGCGACGGGGCGCTCGGCGTCTGCGTGCACGTGTTCGACCCGGTGACCGCCGCCGGGCAGCGGGAGATCCACTGCCACAGCTGGGAACTGAAGAGCAGCGTGCTCTACGGGCGGATCGGCAACGTGCGGATCGGGGTGTACGACGAACCCGCCCGGCCCACCCACCGGGCCTACGAGGTGCACAGCGACGCCGCCGCCGGGGTGGACGAGGTGCGGCCCACCACGCGGCTGGTGCGCTGGCGGACGCTGGCCGAGCAGACCAGCGGGCGCGGCGAGACCTACACCCTGGGGGCGGGGGAGTTCCACGCCACCGTGCTGCCCGACGGCACGCCCACCGCCACCGTCGTGCTCGGGCGCACCGTGCCGGGGCCGGTGGACGTGGTGCTGGGACCGGTGGACGGCGCCGCCCGCCGGGTGGTGCGGCGGCTGTGCGACACGGACCGCACGGCCCGGATCGCCGACGAGGCAGTCAGGAGGATCGGTGGACGGTACGACAGCGGACCCGGGTGACGGCGCCGGGGCGTACGCCGAGGAGTGCCGGGTCGCGGTGCGCGCCGCCGAGGACGCGGGCGCCCTGCTGCGCTCGCGCTTCCACGGCGCCTTCCGGGTGGACACCAAGGGCGCCCACGGCGACGTGGTCACCGAACTCGACCTGCTCGCCGAGGAACTCCTCACCCGGCGGCTGGCCCAGCGCTTTCCCTCCGACCGGATCCTCGCCGAGGAGGGCGGCGGGCGCCCCGGCGCGCCCGGTGCCCGGCGCACCTGGCTGGTCGACCCGCTGGACGGCAGCAACAACGTGGTGATCGGCCTGCCCGCCTACGTGGTCGGCATCGCGCTGTGCGTGGACGACGAGCCGGTGCTCGGGGTGGTGCACGACCCGGTGGCCGGCCGCACCTGGCGCGCGGTGCACGGCGCCGGAGCGTACGGACCGGCCGGGCGGCTGTGGTCACCGCGGCGCCCGGCCGCCGCCGCCCGGCCGGTGATCGGCTGGACCCAGGGCCACGGCCTGGCGCCCGGCGACCCGGCGGCGCGGGCGCTCAAGGACGGTCTGGAGAGCGGTGCGCGCCGGGTGCTCCAGCTGTGGGCGCCGCTGCTCACCTGGTCGCTGCTGGCCTGCGGGCTGATCGACGGCTTCGTCGGCTACCGGGCGGAGGAGATCGACCTGCCGGCCGGCGTCCTGCTCGCCACCGAGGCCGGCGTGGAGGTCCGCGCGTTGGACGGCGGCCCCTTCGTCCCCCGGATCGGGCGGCCGGACACCGACCGCGGCTACGTCGCCGCCCGCCCCGAGGTGCTGCCGTACCTGCTCGGCCTCGTCGCCCGGTCCGCGCCGCTGGGGTAGGGCCGCCCGCGCCGCCGGGGTAGGGCCGACCGCGCCGCCGGGCCGAGGCCGCCCGCGCCGCGCCCGGCCCGGCTCACCCGGTCAGGGCCAGCGCCGCCGTCGCCAGTGCCACCGCGCCGAGCGCCAGCACCGAGCTGGTCGCCGCCACGCCGCGCAACGGCACCCGCAGGCCCGCCGAGCGGCAGCGCTCGTACCAGAGCAGGGTCGCCAGCGAGGCCCAGGGGGTCACCAGCGGGCCGACGTTGGTGCCGATCAGCAGGGCCAGCAACTGCGTGTGGTTGCCCTCCGGCACGGCGGCCTCGCCCGCCAGGTACACCGGCAGGTTGTTCAGCAGGTTCGACAGGCCCGCCCCGACCGCCGAGGCCCGGAAGAGGCCGAGCGTGCCGCCGTCGGTGCCGACGGCGTCGGCCAGCAGCCGGTGCAGCCCGTGCGCGTCCACGGTCTGCACCACAAGGAACATGCCGGGCACCATCACCAGCAGCCGCCACGGCACCAGCGAGGGCCGCAGCGCCTCCGGGCGGCGCACCGCGAACGCCGCCACCACCACGGCCGCGGCCGCCCCCGAGGCGGCCCACAGCGGGACGACCGCCGCCAGGCTGGCGGCCAGGAAGCCGGTGCAGGCCAGCGCGCAGATCCGGAACAGCACCCGGTCCCCGGGCCGGTGCGGCTCGGGCGGGGTGTAGACGTCCGCGCCGCGCCGTCCGCGCCGCCAGTAGAAGCCCCACAGGCAGACCATGGTGACCAGCAGCGCGGCCAGCTGCGGCGCCCACATGGCACGGGCCAGGCCGGCCGGGGAGAGCGCGACCCGGTCGGCGGCCAGCAGATTGGTGAGGTTGGAGACCGGCAGCAGCAGGCTCGCCGTGTTGGCCAGCCAGACCGTGGTCATCGCCAGCGGCAGCGGGGCGATGCCCACCCGGGCGGCCAGCGCCAGCATGACCGGGGTGAGCAGCACGGCCGTGGTGTCCAGGTTGAGCACCGTGGTGGTGAGCGCAGCGAAGCCGACGCACAGCAGGAACAGCGCGGGGTAGCTGCCCCGGCCGGCCCGTGCCACCCAGGCCGCCACCACGTCGAACACCCCGGCGGCGCTCGTGAGTTCGGCGAGCACGATCACCGAGGCGAGGAACGCCAGCAGCGGGGCGATCCGTTCGACGGCAGCCCCGGCGGAGTCCGTCGGCAGAAGACCGGTGGCGAGGAGGAGCAGGCCGCAGGCGAGGAGGCCTGCGGCCAGCAGATCCAGGGGGTGCAGCCGCTTCACGGCGGGCCAGTACGCGAACACGGACGTCAGGGTCGCACACGAGGGGTTGCCGGTCGAGGCCGAGGGTCGCACGGAGGGGCGCCGTCCGCTCGCGCGTTCGGCGGGTCGCGGCCGAAATCCACCCGGACCCGTTGCGGTGAAAGAGGGTTGAGCCGGTCCGGATCGGTCATAAGCTCCTCCCATGGGGGCTCTTGACGCGACCCCGGGTGGCCCCGGGCCGATCGACTTCTTCATCAGCTACTCGCCGGCCGACGAACGCTGGGCGGCCTGGATCGCCTGGACGCTGGAGGAGGCGGGCTACCGCGCCCTGCTCCAGGCCTGGGACTTCGTACCCGGCACCAACTTCGTCGACTTCATGGACCGCGGCGTGACCGAGTCCGCCGCCGTCATCGCCCTGCTCTCGCGCAACTACGAGCGCTCGCGCTACGGCCGGATGGAGTGGCAGGCCGCACTGCGCGCCGACCCCGACGCCCCGGAACGGCGGCTGCTGACCGTCCGGATCGAGGACATCCCGGTGGACGGCCTGCTCGCCACCCTCACCTACATCGACCTCGTCGGCGTGACCGAACCCGCCCGCGCCCGCGACCTGCTGCTCACCCGGGTCGGCCAGGCCCTGGAGGGCCGGGCCCGCCCCGACCTCGTCCCCGGCTACCCCGGCGACGGCCACGGTACCGGCGGCACCGGCAGCGGTACCGGCGGCACCGGCACCGGCGCCGCCGGCACCCCGCCCGGGGGCCCGCTCCAGGCACAGCACCCCGTCCCCGCCCCGCGCCAGGCCGCCGGCACCGGCCGCGCCGGACGCCGCCGCCCCACCGTCCAACCCGAGTACCCCCAGGCCGCCGGCCGCCCCGGCGCACGCGAAGCCGTCACCGTCCTCCACCTCGCGGGCCCCTCGTTCGGCAGCGGCCACGACCCCGTCGCCCTCCAGGCCGCCATCTGGGGCGACCTCGTCGAACTCACCGACGCCGGCGCCCCCGCCCCCGAACTCGTCGTCGTCACCGGCGACCTCACCGCCTCCGGCAGCCCCCGCGAATGCGAGCAGGCCCTCACCTTCCTCACCGGCATCCGCGCCCTGCTCGGCCTCGAACCGCACCGCGTCGCCGTCCTGCCCGGCGGCCAGGACGTCAGCCAGGCCGCCTCCCGCGCCTACTTCGCCACCTGCGAAGCCGACGAACTGCGCCCCGCCCCGCCCTACTGGCCCAAATGGCGCCACTACGCCCGCCTCTTCCAGGAGTTCTACCAGGGCCTGGACATCGTCTTCGACAGCGCCCAGCCCTGGACCCTCTTCCCGGTCCCCGAACTCGGCACCGTCGTCGCCGCCCTCAACTCCTCCATGGCCTGGACCCACCGGCCCGAGGACCACTACGGCTGGCTCGGCCCCGAACAGGCCGCCTGGTTCGCCCAGGCACTGCGCCCCTACGAGAACGACGGCTGGCTGCGGATCGGCGCCGTACGCCACCCGGTCACCCCGGGCTCCGGCGCACGCCCCGCCGACCTCGCCCCCAGCCGCGCCCCCCACGAGCCGGCCACCGCACCCCTGCGCGACGCCGACCGGTTCACCCGCCTCACCGCACCCCGCCTCCACCTGCTGCTCCACGGCCCCGGCGACGGCCGCACCGCCCCGCGCACCCTCACCACCTCCGCCGGCGACCTGCCCGTGCTCGCCGCCGCCACCCCCGGCGCCCACCAACTGCTGCGGCTCACCCGCGACGGCCTCACCCGCTGGCCCGCCCCCGCCGCCGGACACCAACGCCTCACCGTCCCCTGGCGCCGCGCCGCCCGCGCCTTCCCCGCCCCCGAACCCGCCCCCCAGGCCGGCCCGCCCCAACTCGAAGAGGTCCGCGAACCCGCCGCCACCGACCACGAGACCCGCGCCCTCGCCACCCCCGAGGAAGCCCTGCTCGCCCGGGTCGCCGAAGTCTGCCGCACCCGCCACCCCGGCGCCCAGATCCGCCCCGTCGCCGGCACCACCGCCCAACTCTTCGTCACCTGGGCCGAATCCGGCCTGGTCCGCCAGCAACGCGTCGCCGCCTGCGTCGGCACCCCCACCGAGGAGGAGGTCGAACGCTTCGCCGACGCGGTGCACGCCGACGGCACCACCCTCGACGCCGAACTCGTCCACGACGGCCCCCCGCCCGCACGCGAACTGCGCGACCGCGCCCGCCGCCGCGGCGTCAGGCTGCGCAGCTTCCTGGAATTCCAGGGCCTGCTCGACCTGCGCGGCCACGTCACCGCCCAGACCGAACGCCTCGCCACCGACAGCCAGTACCACCCCGGCCTCTACCTGCCCCAGCGCTACCGCGACGCCGAACGCCCCGGCGCCGAGGAACGCGACGGCCTCGTCGAGGAACTGCTGCGTCTCCTCGACTCCGACCACGGCCGCTTCGTCCTGCTCCTCGGCGACTTCGGCCGCGGCAAGACCTTCGCCCTGCGCGAGCTCGCCCGCCGGCTACCCGCCGAACTCCCGCACCTGTCGCCGCTGTTCATCGAACTCAGCGCACTCGACAAGGCCCACTCGCTGGACGGCCTGGTCGCCGCCCACCTCACCGAGCACGGCATCGACACCCTCGACCTGCGCGCCTTCCGCTACATGCTGCGCCAGGGCCGCATCGTCCTGCTCTTCGACGGCTTCGACGAACTCGTCAACCGCGTCAGCTACGAACGCGCCGCCGACCACCTCCAGGTCCTCCTCGACGCCGCCGTCGACAACGCCAAGATCGTCGTCACCAGCCGCACCCAGCACTTCAGCTCCCACGAACAGGTCCTCACCGCCCTCGGCGAACGCGTCGGCCTGCTCCCGCAACGCCGCCTCATCGCCGTCCAGGACTTCACCCCCCACCAGATCCGCGGCTACCTCGGCAACCGCTACGGCGACCAGGAGGCCGCCGACCGCCGGATGCGCCTGCTCGAAGGCATCCCCGACCTCCTCGCCCTGTGCCGCAACCCCCGCCTGCTCAGCTTCGTCGCAGACCTCGACCACGACCGGCTGCGCGCCGTCGCCGGCGCCGGCCGCGCACTCAGCGCCGCCGGCCTCTACCAGGAGGTCTTCACCGCCTGGCTGCGCTTCGAGGAACAACGCGGCCACGGCGGCCCCGGCGCCGCCCCCGGCCTGCACCTCGACCAGCTCTGGCAGGCCGTCACCCTGCTCGCGCTGCGCCTGTGGGAGAGCGGCCGCACCTCCATCCCGCTCGACGAGATCGTCGACATCGCCGGCGTGCTCAGCGGCCTCGCCGAGAACCGCATGCCCACCCCGCAGGTCGCCCACGCCGTCGGCTCCGGCAGCCTGCTGGTGCGCTCCGACGAAGGCATGTTCCACTTCATCCACGGCTCCGTGGTCGAATGGCTGGTCGCCCGCGCCGCCGCCGAGGCGCTCCTGCGCGGCGACGCCACCCTGCTCGCCCGCGGCCCGCTCAGCCGCCTCGCCGTCGAGTTCCTCTGCGACCTCGCCGACCACCAGGTCTGCCAGCAGTGGGCCCGCTCCGTCCTGGACGCCACCGAACCCGCCACCGAAGCCGCCCGGCTCAACGCCGTCAAGGTCCTCGACCGGCTCCGGGTCCCCGCCCACACCGACCTGCGCGGCGCCACCCTCGCCGGTGAGGACCTCTCCCACCGCGACCTGTCGGGCGTCGACCTCTTCGGCGCCGACCTGCGCGGCGCCCGGCTGCTCGGCGCCAACCTCGCCGGCGCCGACCTGCGCGGCGCCCGCCTCGCCGGCGCCCGCCTCGACTCCGCCGACCTCTCCGGCGCCGACCTGCGCTTCGCCGACCTGCACGGCGCCCGGCTGATCCGCACCGACCTGCGCGGCACCAAACTGCGCGGCAGCCGCTGGCAACGCGCCGCCCTCATCTCCGCCGTCACCGACGACACCGTGCTCGCCGCCCCCGAACTGCGCGCCGCCGCCATCGCCCCCGGCCTGCCCGTCGAAGCCGGCTTCAGCCCCTCCGAGGTCGGCGTCCCCTACGGCTTCGACGTCCGCTCCACCCGCCTGCCCGAACCCGTCGCCTTCAGCCGCGACGGCCACCTGCTCGCCGTCGGCTCCGAGGACGGCAGCGTCCTCGTCTGCGACGCCGTCACCGGCACCGCCCTGCGCACCCTCAAGGACCACATCGGACGCGTCTACGCCGTCAAGTTCGCCGGCGACACCCTCGCCACCGGCAGCGCCGACGGCACCGTCCGGCTCTGGGACCCCGTCTCCGGCGAGTGCCGCCACCGCCTCGACGTCCACCCCGGCGGCGTCTGGCCGGTCTCCCTCGCCCCCGACGGCCGGATGGTCGCCACCGGCGACCTCAACGGCGTCGTCACCCTCTGGGACACCGCCACCGGCGAACCCCTCCACCGCCTGCCCGGCCACGCCGCACCCGTCTACACCGCCGTCTTCAACCCCGACGGCACCATGATCGTCACCGGCGACCAGGGCGGCGGTGCCCGCCTGTGGTCCACCGCCAACGGCCGCCGCCTCGCCGTCCTCCCCGGCCACCGCGGCACCGTCTACCGCTCCGCGTTCAGCCCCGACGGCACCCTGATCGCCACCGCCGACGGCGGACCCGACGATGGCACCGGCGGCACCGTGCGCATCTGGGAGGCGGCCGGCCGCCGGCTGCGCCACAGCATGCCCGGCCACGCCGGACGCATCTACACCCTCGCCTTCCACCCCGACGGCGACCTGCTCGCCAGCGGCGACACCGAAGGCCAGATCCGCTTCTGGAACCCCCTCGACGGCACGTCCACCGGCCGGGCCGAGGACTCCACCGGCAAGATCTACCAGGTCACCTTCGACGAGGCCGGCACCCGCTTCGCGGCCAGCGACAGCGACGGCGGCGTCCGCGTCTGGCGGGTCGGCGCCGCCGAGGGCGCCGTCGGCGTCGGCGCGACCGGCGCCCGCGAGATCGCGCCACTGCGCCGCCAGCCGCCCGAGCACCGCGGCTCGGTGTGGGCCTGCCGCTTCCGCCCCGGCGCCGGTCGCGGCGGCGCCGAGAGCGACCCGCTGCTCGTCACCGGCGGCAACGACGGCCGGGTCCGGCTCTGGGACCCCTCCAGCGGTCGCAGCCGCCAGCTCCTGCGCGGCCACGGCCGGCGGATCGGCTCGCTCACCTTCAGCGGCGACGGCACCCTGCTCGCCGCCGGCGGCAACGACGGCGCGATCCGCCTCTGGGAACCCTCCACCGGCCGCCGGCTGCGCGAACTGTCCGGCCGCAGCAGCCGGCTGGTCTCCGCCGTGTTCAGCCCCGAGGAAGCCGTGCTGGCCACCGCCACCAACGACGGCGACCTGTGCCTGTGGAACGCCCGCACCGGCGAGTACCTGCGCGAGATGGACGTCGAGACCGAACACGTCTGGGCGGAGGCGTTCAGCGCCGACGGCGTCCTGGTCGCCACCGCCAACGACGACGACACCGTCCGCATCTGGTACCGCCGCACCGGCGCGCACCTCACCACCCTGCGCGAACACCGCGGCCGGGTCCGCTCCATCGCCTTCAGCCCGGACGGGCGGCAGCTGCTCACCGGCTGCGACGACGCCAAGGTGCGCATCTCCGACATCGCCGGCGGGCGGGTCGAGGCCGAACTCGACGGCCACACCGACCGGGTGTACGCCGTCGCGCCCTCGCCCGACAGCACCTGGCTGGCCAGCGTCTCCTGGGACGGCACCGCGCTCATCTGGGCCGGCCGCGCCGTCCGCCACCGCCTCACCGGCCACGTCGGCCGGCTGTGGACCGCCGCCGCCCACCCGCACCGCCCGCTGCTCGCCACCGCCGGCGACGACCGGGTGGTGCGGATCTGGGACCCGGTCGGCGGCACCGAACTCGCCGGGCTGCGCGGCCACACCGGCCGGATCCTCGCCGTCACCTTCAGCCCGGACGGCTCACTGCTCGCCAGCGGCGGCGAGGACGGCACGGTCCGCCTCTGGCGCGTGCCCGCCGACGGCCGCCCCACCGCCCTCGCCACCCTCCTCGGCGCCCCCGACGGCTGGGCCACCCTGCTGCCCTCCGGCGCCTACAAGTGCGAGGGCGACGTGGCCGGCGAGTTCTGGCACGCCGTCGGCATGTGCCGCTTCGAGCCCGGCGAACTCGACTCCCACCTGCCCGGCGTGCACCGCCTCCCCCCGGAGGCGCAGCTGTAGCCGGGGCGGGCGCGGGGGGAAGGCGGTACGACGAAGGGCCCCGCCGGACGCACACCGGCGGGGCCCTCGTGTTCAGGTGGTGCTAGGTGTTCTGGGTGGTGCTAGACATGGCACCCGGTGCTAGAGGTGCTGCCCGGTGCTACTGGTACTGCACGGAGAGGGTGACGCCGGCGAAGTCCTGCTGCGCGGCGAGGCTGAAGTAGACCCAGCCGGAGGGCGGGTTGGTGATGGTCAGCGTCTCGCCGTTGCCGGCGTTGGTGGACTTGGCCAGCGCGTTGCCGGTGGTGGCCCAGGTGGAGCCGCCGTAGTAGAGGTCGGCGTTGCCGGTGCCGCCGCTGCTGGTGAGGGTCAGCGTCTTGACGCCGGCCGGCAGGTTGACGAAGTGGTAGCTGTAGTTGCCGGTGGTGGCGGTGAGGTTGTCACGGCGGCAGTTGTTGTCGAACTGGCGCGGGTCGGCGATGGTGCAGACCGGGGTGGTCGGGGTGACCGGGCCGGTCGGCGCCTCCGGCAGCGGGCCGCAGTCGTTGCTCGCGCACTTGGTCAGCCAGGCGTCGAAGCCGGCGTCGTAGCGGGTGCCGATGGTCTGCTTCAGGATGGTGCGGGCGCCGTTCCAGTCGCCGGCGCGGTACTTGGCGAGCACGGCGTCGATGTCGGAGCGGTGCTCCTGGAACATGTAGCGCACGGCCAGCCAGCCCCAGCGGTAGACCCGGTTGGAGTTCTCGTCGGCGTCGGCGGTCTGGCCGTAGACGGTGTCGAACAGCTCGCTGAGCTTGTAGGTCTTCTTGCCGGCCTCGGTGATCGCGGCGGCGTTGCGCTCGTTGCGGTAGCCGTAGGAGATGTTCTCCGCGATGCCCTCGACCCACCAGATGGTCGGGGTGGTCTGGCTGGCCTCGAAGTCGCCGGCCATGTTGTAGCGGCCGTCGAGGTAGTGGGTGTACTCGTGGTTGAGGTTCCAGATGGAGAACGACGGCCGCAGCCAGGACGCCTCGTGGGCGATGAAGCGGGCCTGGTTGCCGGGCAGCGCGGGGTTGCCCTCCTCGTACATGCCGCCGTTGTCGACGTCGATGTCGTAGAAGGCCCAGGCGTACAGCGAGTACTGGTCGTAGTCGTCGAAGGCGACGACCTCCAGGTTGGTGTTCACGTCGCCCGGGATGGCGCCCTTGTCACCGATGATCTTGTGGAAGTAGGCGTCCTGGTTGATCAGGCTGGTGCAGGTGCTGTCGAGCTGGGCGGGCGACATGTCCTGGGCCTTGATCTTCAGGCCGTCGTTGCAGACGCGCTGGATCGGCAGGATCACCGGCATGAGGCGGGTGCTCAGGTCGCAGATGCCGTAGGCCGCGCAGTTGCCCTTGTCGAACTGGCGGGTGGCCCATCCCAGGTTCATGGTGATCGGGGCGGTGGGGCCGACGTTCGGGTAGCGGTTGATCAGGTCCTTGAGGATCGGGCGCAGCGTGGTCCTGAGCTCCGGCACCTCCAGGGCGTAGCCGAGGTAGCGGCCGATGTTGCTGACGACGTCCCAGCGGTTCAGCTGCGAGTCGTTGCGGGTGATGAAGCCGGACCAGGCGGTGAGGAGGGAGGGGTCGGCCTTGAGGGCGGCCTTCCACCCGGCGGCGTCGGTCTTCGACTCGTAGGCGTCCTTGAGGACCCAGTCGAACTCCGACACGGTGTTGGTCATCTGGGTGGGCCAGCTGCCGTTGTAGCTGGAGAGCAGCCACTTGAACACACCGGCCTCGCGGCCGAGGGTGTCGCTCTGGCCGATCACCTTGACGACCTCGACGAGGAGCGCGCCGTTGGCGTCGGTGACGTCCTTGCCGTGCGGGGAGGCGAAGAAGGCGTCCAGGGCGGCGGCGGTCGCGGTGTTCAGCGCCGGGCTGAAGGCGCCGACGGCGGCCGGGTACTTCCACTGCACGTAGTAGCCGGCGCGCAGGAACAGGACCAGCTGGCCGATGTTGGTGCTGTTGTCGCCCGGGTAGGCCGGGGAGGCGTCGCGCAGTGCGTTGGCGACGGTCACCATGTTGGACTCGCGGAAGGCCTTGACGCTGTCCCCGGTGAGGTTGAACAGCGGGTAGGTGCAGTCGACCCGCGGCAGCGCCTTGAGCTGCTGGACCAGCGCGCTGCCCGTGGCGTTGATCACTCCGGAGAGGTCGGGACAGGGATCGGCCGCGGCGGCCGAGAAGCCCTTGGCGGCCACGGCGGGCCGGGTGGCCGGGGCGGCCGGCGGAGCCTGCTCCTCGGTGCTGTCCTGGGCGGAGAGCTTGAAGGGGCTGGTGCTCCTGGCGTCGGGCGACTTGGGCACCGGGATCGACCGCGGCGTCGACGGGGCGGCACTGCTGCCGGCCGGGGACGCGGTGGCGGCCTGGCCGGCCGGGGCGGCCTGGCTCTGCGGGGCGAAGAGGCCGAGCGCGATGAAGAAGGCGGCGCCGAGCGCGGGGAGCCTGCGCGCGTTGGCCGTTGATATCCGGAAGGGACGCATCTGTGGGGGCCTCCGGGGCCGTTCGGGGCCGCGGTATGGGGGACGCGGCCTCTCGATGTGTGACATGTAAAATGGCACACGTCACAGTGCCCCGGGAAGGCCCCGGACCGAAAAACTGATCGCCGCAACCGAAACGTTGTCAGGCGGCCCGCCGCGCCGCCGGGGTGAGCGCCGCGGACTCCAGCGGCGCCGACGGGTCGACGGACAGGTCCGCCGGGGCCGGCGCGGCTCCCGCGCGCACCAGCAGGTCGCCGACGGCCGCGATCATCGCCCCGTTGTCCGTGCACAGCCGCAGCGGGGGCACCCGCAGCGCGATCCCGGCCGAGGCGCAGCGCCGCTCGGCCAGCTCCCGCACCCGTGAGTTGGCGGCCACCCCGCCGACCACCACCAGGGTCCCGATCCCGTGGTCCAGGCAGGCCCTGACGGCCTTGCGGGTCAGCACGTCGGCGATCGCCTCCTGGAGCGCGGCGGCGGCGTCCGGGACGTGCGGCTCCGCGCCGGCCGCCCGCCGCGCCTCGACCCAGCGGGCGGCGGCGGTCTTGAGGCCGGAGAAGGAGAAGGCGTACGGCGGGTCGGCCGGCCCGGACAGGGGGCGCGGGAAGCGCACCGCGCGCCGGTCGCCCTCGCGGGCCGCCCGGTCGATCGCCGGTCCGCCGGGGTAGGGCAGGCCCAGGATCCGGGCGACCTTGTCGAAGCACTCGCCGGCCGCGTCGTCCAGGGTGTCGCCGAGGTGGACGATCGGATCGCGGGCGAGGTCGCGGACCAGCAGCAGCGAGGTGTGCCCGCCGGAGACGACGAGGACCACGCAGGGGTCGGGCAGCGGCCCGCCGTCGAGCGTCGCGGCGGCGACGTGTCCCGCCAGGTGGTGCACGCCGTAGAGCGGCACGCCGAGCGAGAAGGCGTACGCCTTGGCCGCCGCCACGCCGATCTGTAGCGCCCCGGCCAGGCCCGGACCGGTCGTCACCGCGACGGCGCCGACGTCGGCCAGGGTCAGTCCGGCCCGGTCCAGCGCCTCGTGGACCACCGGCGCCATCGCGTGCAGATGCGCGCGGGCGGCGATCTCGGGCACCACGCCGCCGAAGCGGGCGTGCTCGTCCATCGACGAGGCCACCGCCTGCCCGAGCAGGACGCCGCCGCGCACCAGGCCCGCGCCGGTCTCGTCGCAGGACGACTCGATGCCCAGTACCACCGGCGTGTCCGTCATGGTCACTCACCCTTGTCGATCATTACACATGGCCGCGGCCATTGTGCCCGACACGGCGTGAGGAATACGCAGGAGCCCCTTGTTCGTTCTTGCAACTCATACGCAATAGTGTTGACCCGGCACGATCGACATCATTGAACTCGCCGAAAGGGGCCGTGTCCTGATGGGCACCTACTCGCTTCCCGACCTGCCGTACGACTACTCCGCGCTGGAGCGCGCGATGTCCGCGGAAATCCTGGAGCTGCACCACTCCAAGCACCACGCCGCGTACGTCAAGGGCGCCAACGACACCCTGGAGCAGCTGGCCGAGGCGCGTGACAAGGAGCAGTTCGGCGGTCTGGTCGGCCTGCAGAAGACCTTCGCCTTCCACCTCTCCGGCCACGTGCTGCACTCGCTGTTCTGGCAGAACCTCTCCCCGGAGGGCGGCGACCGCCCCGAGGGCGAGCTGGCCGACGCCATCACCGAGCACTTCGGCAGCTTCGAGGCCTTCAAGAAGCAGCTCACCAACGCCACCACCGGCGTGCAGGGCTCGGGCTGGGGCATCCTCTCCTGGGAGCCGCTGGCCGGCCGCCTGATCGTCGAGCAGGTCTACGACCACCACGGCAACGTCGGCCAGGGCACCACCCCGCTGCTGGCCTTCGACGCCTGGGAGCACGCCTACTACCTGCAGTACCGCAACGTCCGCCCGGACTACGTCACCCGCCTGTGGGACGTCGTCAACTGGCAGGACGTCTCGGCCCGCTTCGCGGCCGTCAAGAGCGCCTGACCCAAGGCGCCTGTATACACCTGACCCAGGGCAGGGCAGGTAGCGGAGGGCTCCGGACCGCCCGGTCCGGAGCCCTCCGTGGTTCTGCCGGGCGATTCAGACGGTGCGGGCTGCGGGCCTCTTGCCGTCGATCTCGTCCAGGAACGTGGCCTCGAACGATTCGAGGTACTGGCCGCGCTCCTCCAGGAACCGGCGGACATGAGGCTGTCGCTCGTGCTCCTCGAATGCTTGGCGGTCCGCGTAGAGCTCGTAGAAGACCCGGACGAGCGGTTCCTCCGGCACGGTGTGGTTGACGTAGACGAGTGTGCCGGGCTCCTCGGCGCGGATCCCTTCGAGTGCTTCCCGTGCCAGGCCGTCGAAGGCACGAGCGGCGGTTTCGTCACGGGCGACGAAGCGGACGACAAGGCCGAATCCCATGGCTCTCCCTGGTGAAGGCGTAGAGAACAGTGCGAACCGTCCGGGGCACACCCTCAGCGGTGTGCCCCGGACGGCCAGAGCACGTCGACGGGGACACCCCGCCGCCGCGCGTACGCGACGACGTCCGCCGTCCCGCCGAAGCCCCGGGCGGGCAGGCCGTCCCAAACGGCGATCAGCCGGTCGACCTGTCCGACGAGCAGTTCGCTCCCGGCCATGTGGGCGGTCTCGTCGGATTCCACTCGCCCGGTGTGGTGCTGTTCGGAGGCTTCCCGGAGGAGGCGGTCGTAGACCGCGTGGTGCCACTCCGGTAGGCCGTCGCGGTACTGCTGGGCGGGGATGACCACCGCGAGCCGGGCTCCCCGGTCGAGCGCGAGTTCGGCGATCCACGCGTCCGGCCCGTCCGCGATGCAGGACACCACGGTGAGTCCGCCCGCGTCCTCCGTCGGCAGTGCGTCGGCGAGCAGCTGTCGGACCTCGTGCTCCAACTCGGCACTCAGTCCTCGGTGCCCCGTGATCCCGATCCGCATCGTGTTCCTTCCTGGCAAGCCGGAGCGCCGCTGCCCGTGGCTCGGTCTCCTCCGCGGCGCGGTCGACGAGGGCGAGAACGGGCGCGGCGACGGCGATCGCCGTCGCCGCGCCGAGGAACTGCCGTCTCTCCACGTTTTCGTCTCCCCTCATCGTCCGCATCGGCGGCGCGGCCAGGCCGAGCACTGCCGGTGGAATGTCCAGATGCCGTGAAATCCGCAGCAGTACGTCCATGGCGTAAGGACCGTTGCCGCGCTTCTCCAGCCGCGAGACGGCCGACTGGGACAACCCGCACGCCGCACCCAACTGCGCCTGAGTCATCCGCCGGTGGGTCCGGGCCAGTTCGATGACCTTGCCGTAGTTCCCGGTCCGGGAGGCCTGCCGGACCACTGCCGAGTTCCAGTTCATCAGCGCACCCAACGCTACGGGCCCCGCCTGGGCCGGTGATGCGGTTCGATGCGGCGCCCGCATACGCGTATGCGGGCGCCGCATCATCGATCGTCCCATAGATGTGACCGCTTGTTGACTGTTGGTGATCGGTCGCTCGGTCCTCGACAGTTCTTCTGCCCCGTCGACGTGGAGGCGTTCATGGTGGTCAGCCCGCTCAGCAATGCCCGGTTCCCGGTTCCGCTGGAATGGGGGGGGGTGCCGCCGGGGCCGGAGGCGGTGCCGGCGGCGCGGTGGTTGGTGGGGACGATCGTGCGGGAGTGGGGGGTGCCGCTCTCGGCGGACGCCTTCGGGGACGTGGAGCTGTGCGCGAGCGAGGTGATCGCCAATGCGCTGCTGCACACCGGGGAGCGCTGTGTCGTGACCGTACTCCAGTGCGCGGGGCGGCTTCGGGTCGAGGTGGCCGACCGGTGCCCCGCGCTCCCGAGACGGGAGCGCGAGGCCGAAGACACCGGTGGGCGCGGGCTGGTGCTGGTGGAGGCGCTCGCCGGGTCGTGGGGGTGGTTCCCGGCGGGCGCGGGCAAGGTGGTGTGGTTCGAGTTCGCCGAGCAGTGTGAAGCGCCGTGCCCCACGTACGGGTGGGGCACGGCGCTGGGTCTCGTGGTGGCGTAGTGGGTCAGTGCAGGCCGAAGGCGTCCAGGATGCGGTCCGCCGCGAGGGTGGCGGTGAGGGTGCCCTCGCGGACCTGGCGTTCCAGGTCCGGGACGAGGCGGACCACGTCCGGGTGGGCGTGCAGCCGGGCGAGCAGCTGGTCGTGCACCATCGCCCAGGTCCACTCCACCTGCTGGTCGCGCCGCTTGGCGGCCAGCGCGCCGGTCGCGTCCAGTACCTTGCGGTGCTGCTGGAGCCGCTCCCAGACGGTGTCCAGACCGGCGCCGTCGCGCCCGGAGCAGGTCAGCACCGGCGGCGTCCACGGCGCGTCCGGGGCCTGGAGCAGCCGCAGCGCGCCCGCCAGCTCCCGGGCGGCGCCCTTGGCGTCGGTCTCGTGCGGGCCGTCCGCCTTGTTGACCGCGATGACGTCGGCGAGCTCCAGCACGCCCTTCTTGATGCCCTGCAACTGGTCCCCGGTGCGGGCCAGCGACAGCAGCAGGAAGGAGTCCACCATGCCGGCCACCGTGGTCTCCGACTGGCCGACGCCGACCGTCTCCACCAGCACCACGTCGTAGCCGGCCGCCTCCATCACCAGCATCGACTCCCGGGTGGCCTTCGCCACCCCGCCGAGCGTGCCGGAGGTGGGGGAGGGGCGCACGAAGGCGTGCGGGTCGACCGCCAGGCGCTCCATCCGGGTCTTGTCGCCCAGGATCGAGCCTCCGGTGCGGCTGGACGTCGGGTCGACGGCCAGCACCGCGACCCGGTGCCCGAGGCCGGTGAGCATGGTGCCGAAGGAATCGATGAAAGTCGACTTGCCGACTCCGGGCACCCCCGTGATGCCCACCCGCACCGCACCGCCCGCGTGCGGCAGCAGCATCGTCAGCAGCTGCTGCGCCAGCGCGCGGTGGTCCGGCCGGGTGGACTCGACGAGGGTGATGGCCCGCGCGATGTACGCGCGCGAGCCCTCCCGCACGCCCGTCGCGTAGCTGTCGAGGTCGATCGTCCGGGGCGCCATCGGCTCAGCGCCTCAGAGCTCGTGGCCGAGGTCGGCGGCGAGCGACTTCAGCAGGTCGTAGGCGGCCTCGGGGATCACCGTGCCGGGCGGGAAGACCGCCGCGGCGCCCGCCTCGTACAGCGCGTCGAAGTCCTGCGGGGGGATCACCCCGCCGACCACGATGGTGATGTCCTCCCGGCCGGCGGCGGCCAGCTCGGCGCGCAGCGCGGGCACCAGGGTGAGGTGGCCGGCGGCCAGCGAGGAGACGCCGACGATGTGCACGTCCGCCTCGACGGCCTGGCGGGCCACCTCGGCCGGGGTCTGGAACAGCGGACCGACGTCCACGGTGAAGCCCAGGTCGGCGAAGGCGGTGGCGATCACCTTCTGGCCGCGGTCGTGGCCGTCCTGGCCCATCTTGGCGACCAGGATGCGCGGGCGGCGGCCCTCGGCCTGCTCGAACCGCTCGACCAGCTCCCGGGTGCGCTGCAGGGGGGCCGATGGGCCCGCTTCGTCTCGGTACACACCCGAGATGGTACGGATCTGGCCGGAGTGGCGGCCGTACACCTGCTCCAGGGCGTCCGAGATCTCGCCGACGGTGGCCTTGGCGCGGGCCGCGTTCACCGCCAGGTGCAGCAGGTTGCCGTCCAGCGAACCGCCGCGCGCGGGCCCGGCCCCGGCGGCCCGGGTCAGCGCCTCCAGCGCGGCGCGGGTGGCCGGCTCGTCGCGCTCCTCGCGCAGCCGGCGCAGCTTCTCGATCTGGCGGGCGCGCACCGCGGAGTTGTCGACCTTGAGCACCTCGATCTGCTCGTCGCTCTCCACCCGGTACTTGTTGACGCCGATCACCGGCTGGCGGCCGGAGTCGATGCGCGCCTGGGTGCGGGCGGCGGCCTCCTCGACGCGCAGCTTGGGGATGCCCGCGTCGATCGCCTTGGCCATGCCGCCGGCCGCCTCGACCTCCTGGATGTGCTGCCAGGCGCGGTTCGCCAGGTCGTTCGTCAGCTTCTCGACGTACGCCGAGCCGCCCCACGGGTCGATGACCCGGCAGGTGCCGGACTCCTGCTGGAGCAGCAGCTGGGTGTTGCGGGCGATCCGGGCGGAGAAGTCGGTCGGCAGCGCCAGCGCCTCGTCCAGCGCGTTGGTGTGCAGCGACTGGGTGTGGCCCTGGGTGGCGGCCATCGCCTCCACACAGGTGCGGGTGACGTTGTTGAACACGTCCTGCGCGGTGAGCGACCAGCCGGAGGTCTGCGAATGGGTGCGCAGCGACAGCGACTTGGGGTTCTTCGGGTCGAACTGCTTGACCAGCTTGGCCCACAGCAGCCGGGCCGCGCGCAGCTTGGCGACCTCCATGAAGAAGTTCATGCCGATCGCCCAGAAGAACGACAGCCGCGGGGCGAACGCGTCCACGTCCAGCCCGACGTCCAGCCCGGCCCGCAGGTACTCCACGCCGTCGGCCAGGGTGTAGGCCAGCTCCAGGTCGGCGGTGGCCCCGGCCTCCTGGATGTGGTAGCCGGAGATGGAGATCGAGTTGTACCGGGGCATCTTCTGCGAGGTGTACGCGAAGATGTCCGAGATGATCCGCATCGACGGCTGCGGCGGGTAGATGTAGGTGTTGCGGACCATGAACTCCTTGAGGATGTCGTTCTGGATGGTCCCGGCCAGCTTCTCGGGCGGTACGCCCTGCTCCTCGGCGGCCACGATGTACAGCGCGAGGACGGGCAGCACCGCGCCGTTCATCGTCATCGACACCGACATCCGGTCCAGCGGGATGCCGTCGAACAGCTGGCGCATGTCGTAGATCGAGTCGATCGCGACGCCCGCCATGCCGACGTCGCCGGTGACGCGCGGGTGGTCGCTGTCGTAGCCGCGGTGGGTCGGCAGGTCGAAGGCGACCGACAGGCCCTTCTGGCCGGCGGCCAGGTTGCGGCGGTAGAAGGCGTTGGACTCCTCGGCGGTGGAGAAGCCCGCGTACTGGCGCACCGTCCACGGCTGGTTGACGTACATCGTCGGGTACGGGCCGCGCAGGTAGGGGGCGATGCCCGGGTAGGTGCCCAGGAAGTCCAGGCCCGTGAGGTCCTCGGCGGTGTACAGCGGCTTGACGCCGATGCCCTCGGGGGTGTCCCAGAGCTGCTCGTCGACGTCCTTGCCGGTGGCCTCGCGCCAGGCGGCGCGCCACTGGGCGCCGGTGACGCCCTCGGGGGCCTCGCCGGGGGCGTCCGCCGGGGCGGCGCCGTCCAGGGCGACCGTGGTGAAGTCGGGGATCATCGGGCCACTCCGATCGCGTCGGGCACGGCGACCGGCTCGGGCACGTCGAGCTGGTCGAGCAGGGAGGTCAGGACGGCGACCGCGTCGCCGCCGGCGAAGACGAACGCGTCCACGCCCGCGGGCGGCGTCGGGCCCGGCCGCCCGGCCAGCAGCACCTGCCGGGCGCCGGCCGCCCGCAGCGCGGCGGCGACGGCCTCGGCGTGCTCGCCGTAGAGCGCGTCGCTGGAGCAGAGGCAGGCCACGGAGGCTCCGCTCGCGGTGAACGCCTCGGCGAACGCCGCGGGTTCGGTGCCCTCGTGCGCGGTGGTGGCGATCCCGCCGGCCTGGAACAGGTTGGCGGCGAAGGTGGTGCGCGCGGTGTGCGCGGCGGCGGTGCCGATCGACGCCAGGAACAGTGCCGGGCGCGCCCCGGTGGCCGCGAGGTGCGCGTCCGAGCGGTCGCGCAGCGCCTCGAAGGCCTCGGCCCGGCGCACCCTCGGCAGCCCGCCGCCGGGGCCGGCCGGGGCCGGCTCGCGGACCGGCGCCGCCTCGCCGAGGTTCGGGAACTCGCTGACGCCGGTGACCGGTTCGCGCCGCTTGGCGAGCCGCACCGAGCGCTCCGCCCAGGTGGCCGCGATCCGCTCGCCGACCAGGCCCGACTCCAGCGCGGCGCGCTGGCCGCCGGCCCGCTCGATCTCCTGGAACCACGCCCAGGCGGCGTGCGCGAGCTCGTCGGTCAGCCGCTCCACGTACCAGGAGCCGCCGGCCGGGTCGACCACCCGGGCCAGGTGCGACTCCTCCAGCAGGATCGCCTGGGTGTTGCGGGCGATCCGGCGGGCGAAGGCGTCCGGCAGGCCGAGCGCGGCGTCGAACGGCAGCACGGTGACCGCGTCCGCCCCGCCGACACCGGCGGCCAGGCAGGCGATCGTGGTGCGCAGCATGTTCACCCACGGGTCGCGGGCGGTCATCATCACTGCGGAGGTGACGGCGTGCTGACGCTGCGCCGAGGCGTCCGGGGAGGCGCCGCAGGCCTGTGCGACCCGGGCCCAGAGACGGCGCGCGGCACGGAACTTGGCGATCGTCAGGAACTGGTCGGCGTCCGCGGCGTAGCGGAACTCCAGCTGGCCGAGCGCGGCGTCCACCGGCAGCCCGGCGCCGGTCAGCGCGCGCAGGTAGGCGACGCCGGTGGCCAGCGAGGCGCCCAGCTCCTGCGCGGGCGAGGCGCCGGCCTCGTGGTACGGCAGCGCGTCGACGGCCAGCGCCCGCAGGCCGGGGAAGCCCTCGGCGCAGCGGGTGGCGAGCGCGGCGGCCTCGGTGAGCAGCGCGTCGGTGCGCGCGGCGTCGCCGGTGCGGGCCTGCAGGCCCAGCGGGTCGGCGCCCAGGGTGCCGGCGGCGGCGCCGGGGGAGACCTCGCGTTCCTGGTACAGCTTGAACAACTGCGCGGCGGCCTCCGGGAATTCGGCGCCCGCGTCGAGCACCACCCCGGCGAGGTCCAGGTAGACGCCGGTGAGGGCCTCGCCCAGGGCGGTGACCGGCAGGCCGCCGCCGCCCAGCTCCAGCCAGAGCGAGCCGCCGCCGTGCTCCAGATCGGCCAGTACGGCTTCGTTGGTGCGGCGCGGGTCGGGGTCGCTGTGCCGCTGGCGGACGTCCCAGCCCGCGATCGAGGCGCCCTGCGGGCGGGCGCCGCGCACGAACGGCGGGAAGCCGGGCAGGCCCGGGTCGGCGGGGGCGTCCTCGGCGGTGTACAGCGGGCGGGCGCGCAGCCCGTCCTGGAGGGCGGTGCTGAGCGCGTGCTCGGCCGCTGCGCCGTCCTCGGGCTGCGCCCCCGACTTGCGGAGCACACCCTCGACGAGGGTCTGCCACTGCTCGCGGTGGGCGGCCGGGAACTCGGCGGCCAGGGGAAGCCCTTCGGGCGGGACCGTCATGCCACGCAGGGTAGCGCCCGTGAACGGGGGCGCAGGAGAGGCGGACGGTGTGACCTTTCCCTCGCTCTGCACCCGGTTGCAACGCCGGTGTGCGGTGGGCGGTGCGCGGCGGTCGGCTTGCGGAACAGCGGGCGTCATCTATTAACTTGCTTAGAAGAACGCGGGCTGCGGGGCGGCTCTCCCCGGAACACCCCCTGCCCGTGTTCGCCCCGCCATGCCTCCCCCCTTTTTCCCCGCCTCCGAGGAGTCAGCCGCCATGGGAAAGCGCCGCAAGCCCAGCCCGCCCAGCCGGGCCCGCCTGGCGGTCGTCACCACCGCGATGGCCGGCGGCGTCGTCCTCACCGCGGGCCCCGCGCAGGCCGAACCGGCGCCCGGCCTCGCCGCCGTCAAGGAGCAGGTGGACCAGCTCAACGAGGAGGCCGAGCAGTCGATCGAGCGCTACAACGGCTTCCAGGAGAAGCAGCAGGCGCTCCAGGGCGAGGCCAACCGGATCCAGGAGAAGGTGGCCCGCGGCCAGGAGGCGATGAACGAGCTGCGCACCCAGCTCGGCGGGATCGCGGCGGAGCAGTACCGCAACGGCGGCATCGACCCCTCCGTCCAGCTGATGCTCGACTCCGACCCGGGCGGCTACCTGGCCCGGGCCTCCGCCCAGAACCAGGTCGTCGACTCCCAGGCGGCTTTGCTGCGCCGGGCGCTGGACGAACAGCGCCGGCTCGACCAGGACCGCGCCGAGGCCACCGCCACCCTCGCGCAGCTCGACGAGGCCGGCACCGCCCTGGCGGCGGAGAAGAAGGCCGTCCAGGACAAGCTGGCCAAGGCGCAGGCCCTGCTCAACAAGCTGAGCGCCGCCGACCGCGCCAAGGTCAACGCCCAGGAGCCCGCCGCCACCCGCGCCTCGCGCTCCGCCGCCGAGCGCCCCGCCTACAGCGGCCCCGCCACCGGCCGGGCCGCCACCGTCCTCCAGTTCGCCTACGCGCAGCTCGGCAAGCCGTACGTCTGGGGCGCCACCGGCCCCTCCGGCTTCGACTGCTCGGGCCTGACCGGCGCCGCCTACCGCGCGGCGGGCGTGAAGCTCCCGCGCGTCTCCCAGGACCAGTGGAAGGCCGGCGCCCGGATCGCCCGCGCCGATCTCCAGCCCGGCGACCTGGTCTTCTTCTACGACGACCTCCACCATGTGGGCCTCTACATCGGCGAGGGCAGGATGATCCACGCCCCGCGCACCGGCAAGAACGTCGAGGTCCTCCCGATCGACGTCATGCCCTACGTGGGCGCCGTGCGCCCCTGAGCCCGGGCCGTCCCCGAAGCGGCCGCGTCAGGAGCGGGGCGGGCCGAGGACCTCCAGCGCGACGGTGCTGCGCAGGGCGTCGACCTCGCCGGCCTGGCGCGCGGCGCGTTCGGCGAGCCGCTCCAGGCGCCCGTGGTCGAGCGGGGCGGGGCCGGAGGGCGCCGGCCGTCCCCCGTCGAGCCGCAGCAGCGTGCGCCAGAGCATCGCCTTGCCCTGGATCCCCACGCCCAGCGCCTCCAGCTCCAGGACGTCGCTGAGCGGCGAGCGCTTCAGCAGGCGGCCGTTGGGCTTGAGGCGGCCCGCCTTCTCCCCGAGCCAGCCCGCGGCGGCCTTGTGCCGCCGCACCGGAAGGCCGAGCCGGCGGATCGCGTCCAGCAGGGACCGCCGGTCCTCGGCGATCTCCAGGGCCAGCCGGCGCAGGTCCGGGCCGAGCGGGTCTCCCCTGTGGACCCGCTCGGCCCGGCGGCACAGCGCCAGGCCGGCCGTCGCGCCGGCCAGGTGGTCGTTCAGGTAGATCCCGAGCCACCGGCGGTCCGGCGCCCCGCCCCCGGGAGCGCGGACCTGTTCTGCGGCAGGTGGCCGGTTCGTGTGCGTCACGTTCATGCCGCGCGGCTACCCGGGCCGCCGGGCGTTACTCCGCCGGATAGGAGAGGCGGGCGACCGCCGGGGCGGAGACCACCTGGACGCCGTCCGTGCCCGGGACCGCGACGTGCACGAAGCCGCCCTCGATCGCCAGCCGGACGCCCGTGAGGTGCGTCCGGGCGACGCCCGCGCCGTCCAGGAGCGCGTAGCCGGGCCGCAGCTCGACGCGGGCGCCCTCCCGCCAGTTCATCGCGCCGTTCACCGGCCCACCGCCGGACCGGCCGTGGGAACGTCCAACGAGTCGACCGGGGGGAAGTCCAGGTCGGGTTCGGCGAGGTGGTTGAAGTAGTTGGAGAGCGTGTTGAGGGCGACGTGGGAGACGATCTCGGCGAACTCGGTGTCGGTGACACCGGCCGCCCGGGCCTTCGCCAGCGACTCCTCGGCCAGGTGGCCGCGGTTGCGCACCAGCTCGGCGGCGGTCCGCAGGACGGCCCGCGTGTGCGGGTCGGCGTCCTCGGCGGACCGGGTGGCCAGCAGCTCGTCGTCCGTCATCCCCAGCAGCCGCCCGCCGCGCAGGGTGTGGGCGGAGACGCAGTAGAGGCAGCCGTTCTCCTGGGCGACGAGCAGCGCCAGCTGCTCGCGCAGCCGCTCGTCGAGCGCGCCGCCGCCGAGCGACTCCCGCAGCGCCAGGTAGCCGCGCAGGGCCGCGGGGGAGTTGGCGAGCGCGGCGTAGAGGTTGGGCACCCGGCCGAGCTGGCGGCGGGTCGCCTCCAGCAGCTCGCGCTGCTCGCCCCCGGCGGTGTCCGGGGTCAGTTGGGGGATGCGTGGCATGGGGTCCTCCGTCGGTCGGCCTGCTTCGCGCTAACCATTAAACACGCCAATGGTGGTTAGGTAAACGGATGTCCGAGGGGACGTCGCCTCCCTGACGGCACGTCGGGGTGTCGGGGCGTCGGGGCGTCGCCACGTCAGGCCGGCGCGGCAGGCCGGTGCGGCGGGCCGGTCGGCGGATCGGTGCGGCGTCGTACGGCGGGTCGGTGCCGCTGGGGGCGTGACGGATCGGAGCGGGGCACCGGGGTCGCCGGACGCCGTCCCACGGACGCCGCCCCACGGAGGCCGGGCTACGGGTGCGGGGCGCAGGCCAGGAGGTAGGGGAGCAGCGGGGCGGCGAAGGCCGCCAGCCGGCAGGCGCGGGCCGGGGGCGCGGGCGTGCGGGCGAGGCGCTGGACGCGGGCGAGCGCGCCGGTGGACGCGGCGGCGAGCGCGCCCGCTCCGGCGTCCGGGGCGGCGGTGGCCAGCGCGTACAGGGCGCCGGCCAGGTCGGAGCGCGTCACCCGGGCGAGCGCGGCGTCGTCGGCCGCCATTTCCAGCAGCAGCGCCACCTCCGCCCGCCCGAGGCGGGCCAGCGGCAGCCGGCGGCCGAGGAGCAGCGCGAAGGTGTCCGCCGCGAGCAGCACCAGGTGGTGACGCCCCCGCAGGTGGCCGTGCTCATGGGCGACGGCGGCGGTGAGCCGGGGTTCGTCCAGCAGTTCCAGGGCGCCGCGGGTGACCACCACCCGGGCCCGGCGGCCGGGCAGGCAGTAGACGGCGGGCCGCGGGTCGTCCAGCACCAGCACCCGGCGCCGGGCGTCCCGGGCGGCCACCAGGTCCAGCGCCGCCCGGTGCCGCCGCCGCGCCCGGGCGGCCCGGGCGGCCAGCGTGGCCGCCACCGCCGCCACCACCGCCACGGCCCCGCCCGCCGCGGCCGGCACCCACCGGTCGTGGGCGTGCGGTCCGGTGGCGGCCGGCGGTTCGGCGTGCGGCAGCAGCCCGACCAGCCCGGCCGGTTCGTGCCCGAGCGGGGCGAGGAGGTGGTGCGCGGCCAGCAGCAGGCCGGTGCCGAAGGAGGCCATCAGCGCGAGCCAGACGGCGGCGCCGAGGCCCGGCCGGGCCTGCAGCCGCCGCGAGCCGGCCAGCCGCCGGGGGAGCAGCACGCCGACCAGGACCAGGTGGAGGGCGAGCAGGACCAGCGTCACCGGGCGTCGTCCCGGGCCTTGACCTGCTCCAGGGCGGCGAGCAGCGCCGTCGCCTCGTCCCCGCTGATCCGGTCGACGAAGTGCAGCAGCGCCCCGGCCCGGTCGGAGGTGGTCTCCAGCGCCTGGTGCATCAGCTGGGCGGTGTACGACTCGCGGGTGCAGGTCGGCTCGTACACCCAGGCGCGGCCGGCCTTCTCGCGCCGCAGCCAGCCCTTGGTGTGCAGGATGTCGGCGACCGTGTTGACGGTGGTGTACGCGACCGGGCGGGCGCGGCGCAGGTCGTCGACGACCTCGCGGACGGTGGCCGGGCGGCCCCAGGACCAGAGCCGGTCCATGATCTCGGCCTCCAGATCGCCGAATCCGCGCAGCACCCGTCCGCTCCTCTGCCGTCCTGTCCGCCGTGCCGCCGCCCATCGTACGGCCGCCGGGTGCCCGTGCCGCGCGCCCGGGCGCGCGGCACGGGGGTGGTCAGCGGCGCGCCCGCCGGACCAGGTCGGCCGCGGCCGCCGACCAGTGCGGGTGCTCGAAGCCGAACCCGGCCGCCAGCAGCCGGCCAGGTGCGACGGCCCGGCTCTTCAGCAGCAGTTCGGTGTCCGTGCGCAGCGCGAAGGCACCCGCCCGGGCCATCCACCGGGTGGCCGGCAGCCCCACCGGGATGCCGGCGGCCCGCCGGAGCGTCTGCATGAACACCCGCTGCGCCACCGGCGTCGGCGCGGCCAGGTTCACCGGGCCGGTGACGTCCTCCCGGTGGAGCAGGAAGCGCACGGCGCGGACCAGGTCGTGGTCGTGGATCCAGGACACGTACTGGGTGCCGCCGTCCACCGGCCCGCCGAGGCCGGTCCGGGCGAGCCGCAGCAGCCGGTCGAAGGTGCCGCCGGCGTCCGGGCTCATCACCGCCGCGCAGCGCAGCGCGACCCGGCGGGTGTGCGGGGTGGCGGCGTCGCGCTGCTCGCGCTCCCAGTCGCGCGCGATCCGCACGCTGTGGTCCCAGGCGCGCGGGGCGCCGGGTTCGCCGCCGCCGATGACGCCGGTGTCCTCGTCGTGCGGGGCGCCGTAGGTGTGGCTGTAGATGGTGGCGGTGCTCATCTGCAGCCAGACCCGGGGCGGGCGCCGGGCGCCGGCGATGGCCCGGCCGACGGTCCGGGTGGAGTGCACCCGGGACTCGCGCATGTCGCGCAGGTTCTGCTCGGTGGGGCGGCAGTCCACGTTGCGCCCGGCGAGGTTGACGACGGCGTCCGCGCCGTCGAGGGCGTCCGTCCAGCGGCCGAGCGAGCGGCCGTCCCAGTGGATCTCCTGGTCGCGCCGGGGCCGGCGGCTGAGGACCAGCACCTCGTGGCCGTCGGCGGTCAGCGCCCGGTCCAGGATGCGCCCGATCTGCCCGGTCCCCCCGGGCATGACGATTCTCATCGAGACCCCCCTCGGTCGTTCGTCCGTACCCAGCCTAACGGTCAGGCTGAACGTGTTCAAAATTCCAGGGCTGCTGTGACATGGCCGGAAATGTGTCCGAATCCGTGGAACCACCGCCTCCGCGTGTCCGACTGCTGGGCCGGATCCGATTGTCTGCTCGCCCAAGGAGTGCTCGCGCATGTGCGGAATCACCGGCTGGGTGTCCTTCCACCAGGACGTCCGCCACAGCGCCCCCGTCATCGAGGCGATGACCGCCACCATGACCCTGCGCGGCCCCGACGCCGGCGGCGTCTGGCTCGGCCGTCACGCCGCCCTCGGCCACCGCCGCCTCGCCGTCATCGACATCGAGGGCGGCGCCCAGCCGATGCCCGACCGCGCCGACGAACCGGCCGCCGTCCTCACCTACAGCGGCGAGGTCTACAACCACCACGAACTGCGCGCCGAACTGCGCGCCCGGGGACACCGCTTCGAGACCCGCAGCGACACCGAGGTGGTGCTGCGGGCCTACCAGGAGTGGGGCGACGCCCTCGTCGAGCGGCTGGAGGGCATGTACGCCTTCGCCGTCTGGGACGAGCGCGAGGAGCGCCTGCTGCTGGTCCGCGACCGGCTCGGCGTCAAGCCGCTGTTCTGGGCCGAGGTCGACGGCGGCCTGGTCTTCGGCTCCGAGCCCAAGGCGCTGTTCGCCCACCCCGGCATCACCCCCACCGTCGACGCCGACGGTCTGCGCGAGGCCTACAGCCTGCTCTTCAACACCGGCCCCACCGTCTGGGCCGGCGTGCGCGAGGTGCACCCCGGCGGCCTGCTCGTCCTCGACCGCTCGGGCATCCGTGAGCACCGCTACTGGGAGCTCACCGCCCGCCCGCACACCGAGGACCTGGACGCCACCAAGGAGCGGATCGGCGAGCTGGTCAACCGCGCCGCCCGCGCCCAGCTGGAGGCGGACGTGCCGCTGTGCAGCCTGCTCTCCGGCGGCCTCGACTCCACCATCGTGACCGCCCTGGTCGCCGACGAACTGCGCGTCCAGGAGGGCCCGCAGGCCAAGCTGCGCTCCTACGCCGTCGACTACAGCGACCAGGCCGAGCAGTTCACCGGCGACGTGCTGCGCACCGGCCACGACACCCCGTACGCCGCCGAGGCCGGCGCGTTCATCGGCAGCGAGCACTCCACTGTGGTGCTCGACCCGCGCACCCTGCTCGACCTGGAGAACCGGCGGGCCGTCGTCGTCTCCCGGGACTCGCCGATCGGCGTCGGCGACATGGACACCTCGCTCTACCTGCTGTTCGGCGAGATCCGCAAGCACTCGACGGTCGCGCTCTCCGGCGAGGCGGCCGACGAGGTGTTCGGCGGCTACCCGTGGTTCCACAACCCCAAGGCGCTCGCCGCGCAGACCTTCCCCTGGCTGCTCGTCACCGGGGACGAGGCGGCCATGCCGATCAACCCCGACCTCGCCGCCCACCTGCGGATCGCCGAGTTCCGCGACGACACCTACCGCAGCTCGCTCGCCGCCGTCCCGCACGCCGACGGCGAGAGCCCGGCCGAGCACCGGCAGCGCGAGATGCAGCACCTGTCGCTGACCCGCTGGCTGCGCCAGCTGCTGCACCGCAAGGACCGGCTCTCGATGGCCCAGGGCCTGGAGGTGCGGGTGCCCTACTGCGACCACCGGCTGGTCGAGTACGCGTTCAACACCCCGTGGGCGATGAAGAACTACGACGGCCGCGAGAAGAGCCTGCTGCGCGCCGCCGGCCAGGGCATCGCCCCGGAGTCGGTGCTCTGGCGGCCGAAGAACCACTACCCGGCCACCCACCACGCCGACTACAACAGCGGCCTGCAGCGGCTCGCCCGCGAGGCGCTGGACGCGCCGCACGTACGCGACATCGCCGACGAGACGGTGATCAAGAGCAGCCTGGACACCCCGGCCGACCAGCTGGAGTGGGGCCACCGGCTGCGGCTGGAGCGGGTCGTCGACCTGGCGCTCTGGCTGGACCACCACCGCCCGGCGCTCGCCGTCTGACCGCCGGGGCCCGGCCCCGCCGCGCCGGCGGGACCCGACGACGCCGTCGGGTCCCGCCGGCCGGGCCCGGTTAGGCTGGTGCGATGGTGACGGTGACTCGGCCGGCTCGGCCGTTCGGTGACCCGCGGCACGGTCCGCTGGTGCCGATGCTGCTGGTGCTCACCGTGGTCACCGGGCTGGTCGACGCGGTGAGCTACCTCGCCCTCGGGCACGTCTTCGTCGCCAACATGACCGGCAACGTCGTCTTCCTCGGCTTCGCCCTGGCCGGCGCGCCGGGACTGTCCGCGACGGCCTCGCTGGCCGCCCTCGCCGCCTTCCTCGCGGGCGCGCTGGCGGGCGGCCGGCTCGCCGAGCGCCGTCCGGACCACCGCGGGCGGCTGCTGGTCGCCACGGTCGCCGCGCAGTCGGTGCTGCTCGCCGTCTGCACCGCCCTCGCCGCGGCCTTCGGGCACGGCGCCGACCCGGTGCGGTACACCCTGATCGGGGTGCTGGGCGCCGCGATGGGGCTGCAGAACGCGGTCGTCCGGGCGCTGAAGGTGCCGGACCTGACGACCACCGTGCTGACCATGACGCTCACCGCGCTGGCCGCCGACCGCACCGGCGCCCGCCGCTTCGCCTCCGCCGCCTGGATGTTCGCCGGCGCCCTGCTCGGCGCCGTCCTCGTGCTGCACGCCACCGTCGCCCTGGCCCTCGCCGCCGCCCTCGTGCTGCTCCTCGCCGTGGCCGCCCTCACCCACCGCGCCTCCCGGCACCCCGCCGCCCCCTGGACCCGCCCCGGCGGCGCCCCCTGACCGGCGGTCGGGTGCCGGGGAGCGGAGGACCCGAGGGCCCGACTACCGGTCCGGGGTGGCGAGGAAGGCGTCGAACTCGCCGCCGTACCAGCGGCTGGTGCGGCCCCGGGGGGTCATGCCGAGGCGGCGGCAGACGGCGGCCGAGCGCTCGTTGCCGGGGCGCACCACGGCGTGGATCTCCGTGAGGCCGTCGGCGAAGCCCTTGGCGAGGGCGGCGCGGGCGGCCTCGGTGGCGAAGCCCCGGCCCCAGGAGTCGGGGTGGAGGTGCCAGCCGACCTCGACCTCGCCGTTGCCGCTGCCGTCCTCGTCCGGCAGCGGCAGCAGCATCACCGAGCCGGCCACCACCCCGGTGTCCCGCCGCTCCAGCGCCCAGACGCCGTACCGGGGGTCGGCCGAACGCGCCCGCCAGCGGTCGATCATGGCCGGCACCTCGGCGGGCGACTCCAGCGCCCGCGGCGCGGCGCCCAGCCACCGCGCGACCTCCCACCGCGCGTACAGGTCGTACGCGCGCTCGGCGTCGGTGTGCTCCCAGAGCCGGGCGATCAGCCGGTCGGTGGTGAACAACAGCGCTGCGCTCCTTGCTCGGTGGTCCGGCGTTCCGGTGCTGCCGCGTTGCCGCGTTGCCGCGTTCCCGTGTTCCCGTGTTCCCGCGTTCCGGCGGGCGGTCAGTCGTCCTGCGGCTGGCTGGCGCGCCCCGACCAGCGGGGCTCCCAGCGGGCCCAGGACCGTTCCCAGGCGCGGTCCGCCCGCCGGTCCAGGACGCGCAGCCGCAGCGCGAGCACGCTGCCGATCAGCGCGGCCAGGGTCGCCGCGCCCGCCAGCCCGGTGCAGACGGCCCCGACGGCCAGCCCGATCGGGGTGGCCGGGGCGGTGACGGGCAGGCCGTCGGCGTCGAGCCACAGCACGACGGTGGAGCCGGTGGCGACGGTGCGCGGGACCTCCACGGTGCCGGTGCGGGCGAGGCCGTCGGGGGCCGTCCAGGACACCGAGGTCTCGGCGCGCTTCTGGTAGCCGCCGCTCCACCGGCCGGCGCCGGTGTCCTCGGTGCGCAGCTTGCCCAGGACCAGCGCCTCGGTGCGGTGCAGGCGGGCGCGGTCGGACTCGGCGGTGCGCCCGGCGGCGCGGCAGCCGAGGACGGCGGCGGTGACGACCCCGGCCAGGCCGACGGCCAGCGCGAGCGCGGCGACCAGCCAGGCGCGGCTGCGGGACCGGTCGACGGGGCGGGCGAGCGGTTCCCGGCGCCGGACGGCGCGGCGGCCGCCGAGGGCGAGGCGGAGCTGGCGGCGGGCCCGTCGGGACAGCGACACGGTCCGGGCCGAGCGGGGTGAGCTGGACACGATGCGTGCTCCTCACGGCTGTTGGCGTGGTTCGGCCCGTCGGATCCCAATCTCCCCCGGCACCGGCCCCTCGCACAAGAGCCGGGCGGGCTCACACGGTGCGGGCCCAAGGGCCCTGACGGGGCCGCAGGACCGGGACGTTCGGCCCTCGGCGGCGCGGGGTCGAAGGAGGCAGGCTGGGCGTCGGCCGCGTTCTCGTGCCGGGGACGCGGAGGCCCGGCCCGCTGTGGGGGCTCGCCGGGCCGCCGTGCAGAGCGGGGGACGGAGTTGGGGCCGTCCCCCGCTCGCGGCGTTCCCGGACCGGCGGCAGCCATTGTGTTCTTCCAGGTCAGGGTCGTACTCTCGGCAGGTATACACCCGGTGTATACCTCTGGTGTATGGTCCTCCCATGAGTGTTCCCCTGACCCTTCTCGGGCTGCTGGAGCGCGAGCCGAGCCACGGCTACGACCTCAAGCGCGACTACGACACCTTCTTCGGCCGCGGCAAACCCCTGCCGTACGGTCAGGTCTACGCCACCCTCGGCCGCCTGGCCCGCGACGGGAAGGTCGCCCCCGGCGAGGCCGAACCCGGCGACGGACCCGAGCGCAAGCGCTACGTCATCACCGAGGCCGGCGTGAGCGAGTTCGAGCACTGGCTCGCCGAGCCCGTCGCCCCCGAACCCACCCTCCAGTCCGTGCTCTTCACGAAGGTCGTCCTGGCCCTGCTGCTCGGCCGCGACGCCGAGACCTACCTCGACACCCAGCGCGCCGCCCACCTGCGCCGGATGCGCGAACTCACCGAGCTGCGCCGCACCGGCCCGCTGGTCGACGCCCTGCTCGCCGACCACGGCCTCTTCCACCTGGAGGCGGACCTGCGGTGGATCGACCTGACCACCGCCCGCCTCGACTCCCTCGCCGCGGAGGTACGCGCATGACCCCCCTGATCGAAGCCCGCGACCTCGAACTCGCCTTCGGCGAGACCCCCGCGCTGCGCGGCGCGAGCCTGGCCGCCGACGCCGGCGAGGTGCTCGCCGTGATGGGCGCCAGCGGCTCCGGGAAGTCCACCCTGCTGCACTGCCTGGCCGGCATCCTCGTCCCCGACGCGGGCGAGGTGCACGTCGACGGGCAGCGGATCGACGCCCTCGACGAGAACCGGCGCAGCGCCTTACGGCGTGACCGCTTCGGCTTCGTGTTCCAGTTCGGCCAGCTCGTCCCGGAACTGACGGCCGAGGAGAACGTCGCCCTGCCGCTGCTGCTCTCCGGCGCCCGCCGGGCCGCCGCCCTCGCCGAGGCCCGCCCCTGGTTCGCCCGGCTCGGCCTCGACGGCCTGGAGCGCCGCCGCTCCGGCGAACTGTCCGGCGGCCAGGCCCAGCGGGTCGCGCTCGCCCGGGGCCTGGTGACCCGCCCCCGGGTGCTGTTCGCCGACGAGCCGACCGGCGCGCTGGACTCGCTCACCGGCGAGCAGGTGATGGCCCTGATGGTCGCCGCCGCCCGCGAGCACGGCACCACCGTCGTCCTGGTCACCCACGAACCCCGCGTCGCCGCCTACGCCGACCGCGAGGTCATGGTGCGCGACGGACGGGCCCGGATGCTCTCCACCGGCCACCCGGGCCACGCCGCCCCGGCGGGACGGGTCGCCTCGTGATCGCCTTCGCCCTGCGCCTGGCCCTCAGCGGCGGCCGGCAGGCCGTCGTCCGGCTGCTCACCATCGCCGCCGCCGTGGCCGTCGGCGTCGGCCTGCTGCTCTCCACGCTCGCCGCCGTGAACGCCGTCGGCGCCACCAACGAACGGATGCTCTGGGCCAACTCCGGTGCGGCGAGCCGCCCCGGGACCGCGGACGTCGACCCGCTCTGGTGGCGCGACCGCGGGCCCGAGTTCTACGACGGCAAGCGGCTGCTGTCCATCGAGGTCGCCGCCACCGGCCCCACCTCGCCCGTCCCGCCGGGCCTGGCGAAGCTGCCCGCACCCGGCGAGTACTACGCCTCGCCCGCCCTCGCGAAGCTGATCCGGGAACGGCCCGCCGACCAGCTGGCCGACCGCTTCCCCGGCCGGCCGGCCGGGGAGATCGGCGACGCGGCCCTCGCCTCCCCGGACTCCCTCGTGCTGATCGGGGGCCAGGACCCGGCGGCCCTCGCGGCCCGGCCGGGTGCCCGCCCGATCACCACCATCGCCACCGTGCTCCCGGCCTGCCGGGCCGACTGCCCGGCCACCGGCACCCGCGGCGACGCCATGACGCTGATCCTCTCGGTGGTCGCCGGGGCGCTGCTCTTCCCCGTGGTGATCTTCATCGGCACCGCCACCCGGCTCTCCGCCGCCACCCGCGAGCAGCGCTACGCCGCGATGCGCCTGGTCGGCGCCACGCCCCGGCAGATCACGCTGATCGCGGCCGTCGAGTCCACCCTCGCCGCCGTCGTCGGCACCGTCCTCGGCTTCGGGCTGTACCTGGCACTGCGCCCGCTGGTGGCGACCGTCCCGTTCACCGGGGACCGCTTCTTCACCGAGGACCTCACCCTCACCGCGCCGCAGGCCCTGGCCGTGCTGCTCGGCGTCCCGCTGGCGGCGGCGGTGGCCGCCCGGCTCGCGCTGCGCCGGGTGACCGTCTCCCCGCTCGGCGTCAGCCGCCGGGTCACCCCCGGGCCGCCGACCGTCTGGCGGATCGTGCCACTGCTGGCCGGGCTCGCCGAACTCGCGTGGTTCGTCGGCCGCCGTCCCCACACCACCAACGGGCAGACCGCCGCCTACCTGACCGGCTTCCTGGTGATCATGCTCGGCCTGGTGGTGGCCGGCCCCTGGCTGACCATGGCGGCCGCCCGCGCGGTCGCCGCCCGGACCGGCCGCCCGGCCACCCTGATCGCCGTGCGGAGGCTCGCCGACGACCCGAAGGCCGGGTTCCGCTCGGTGGCCGGCCTGGTCCTGGCGCTGTTCGTCACCACCGCGACGGTCGCCATCATCGGCACCATCGACACCAACCGCGGCGCGCTCAGCGGCGACCCGCAGACCCGGGTCGCGGTGGAGCACGGTGCCCTGGCCGGCGATCCGCCGATGGCCGCCGCCGTGCCGGAGCGGGTCCTGGCCGAGGTGAGGGCCGTTCCCGGCTACCGGGGCCTGGCGATCGTCCACGCCGATCCGGACGGCCTGGCGCGCGGCCCGGCCGATCCGCGCGACTGGAGGGCGCCCGTCCTGGCGCTCTGCTCGGACCTCGCGCAGGTCCCGGTGGTCGGCCACTGCGCCCCCGGCGCCGCGGTGGCGGCTGTCGCGCCGTACGGCTTCCTGGACCTCCGGTCGCAGGAGTCCGTCGAATGGCCGAGCGCGCCGATCACCGCCGAGGCGGCCGCCCGGCTGCCGGTGCAGTCGCTCTACGTGACGACGGACGGGTCGACGGCCGCGAAGGAGCGGGTCCGCACCATCCTGAGCCGGGCCTTTCCGGACCACAACACCCGGACGGTCCAGGACTGGGGCTCCGCCCAGCAGCAGCAGCTCGCCGGCTGGCGGCAACTGGCCGACGTCGTCCTGCTCACCACCCTGCCGATCGCCGGCTGCAGCCTCGCCGTCAGCGTGGTCGCCGGGCTCTCCGACCGGCGCCGGCCGTTCGCGATGCTCCGGCTCACCGGGGCGCCGCTGGGCCTGCTGCGCCGGGTGATCGCCCTGGAGAGCGCGCTGCCGCTGCTGGTGGTGGCGGCGATCGCGACCGGGACGGGCTTCGGCGCGGCGGCGATGTTCCTCAAGTCGCAGATGAGCTACGACCTGGTCTCGCCGGGCGCGGTGTACTTCGTGCTGGTGCTGCTCGGGCTCGCGCTGTCGCTCGGGATCATCGCCTCCACGCTGCCGCTGCTCCGGCGGATCACCGGCCCGGAGGCGGCCCGCAACGGCTGAGGCCGCGCGTCCGCAGGGGCCCGCGCCCCCGGCTCGCACGGGCCCCGCGCACCTGCCGCGCGCGCCGCGCACGCCCCCGCCCGTACCCCGTCGGCCCGTCAGCGGGCGACGGGGTACGCGTGCGTCCCGGTCCGGGGCAGGCCGGTGCCCAGCTCCGGGCGCCAGCTGGCGAGCACCAGCCCGGACGGGTAGAACATCGGCTCCGGCAGCGCGTCCAGCGGCAGCCGCTCCCAGCCGCCGCACGCGTGCGGCTCGGTGACCACGGCGGGCGCCAGGCTGGGCGGGGCGAGCACCGCGGCGGTCAGCCGGGGCCGGCCCAGCTCGTGGTCCAGCAGCACCGCCAGCACCCGCATCTGCTCGGCGGGCAGCACGATCCCGGTCTCCTCGGCCAGCTCGCGCGCGGCCGTCCCCTCGAAGGACTCGCCGGGGTCGACCTTGCCGCCGGGCAGGCTCCAGGTCGGCGGCTCGCCCGCGGTGGTGCGGCGCCCGATCAGCACCCGGCCGTCCCCGGTGGGCACGATCACGCCGGCGCCCAGCAGCGGTGCGGTCGTCATGGCGGTTCCTCCGTCGAATGGGTGTGCCCGCGCGGGTCCTACCAGGCGGCGCGCTCGAAGTCCTTCAGGAAGCAGCCGTAGAGGTCCTCGCCGTGCTCGCCGCGGACGATCGGGTCGTAGACCCGGGCCGCGCCGTCGACCAGGTCGAGCGGGGCGTGGAAGCCCTCCTCGGCGAGCCGCATCTTGTCCGGGTGCGGGCGCTCGTCGGTGATCCAGCCGGTGTCGACGGCGGTCATCAGGATGCCGTCGGTCTGGAACATCTCCTGCGCGCTGGTGCGGGTGAGCATGTTCAGCGCGGCCTTCGCCATGTTGGTGTGCGGGTGGCCGGCGCCCTTGTAGCCGCGCTGGAACACGCCCTCCATCGCGGACACGTTCACCACGTACTTGCGGCGGGAGGCCGAGGCGGCCATCGCCGGGCGCAGCCGGCTGATCAGGATGAACGGCGCGGTGGAGTTGCAGAGCTGGACCTCCAGCAGCTCCACCGGGCCGACCTCGCTGACGGTCTGCACCCAGCTGTTGGTGTCCGCGAGGTCGGGCACCAGGCCGCCGGCGTCGATCGCGGTGCCGGCCTGGATGCGCTCGGGCGTCGCCGAGCCGGTGACCAGGGCGAGCGAGGTGACGTCGTCGGCGGAGATCCGCTCGCCGGCGCCGGAGGCCTGGTGGGGCAGGGCGGGCAGGTCGACGCTGCCGCTGCCGAAGCGGCCGATGGTGGTGGACTGCGGCAGCGCGCCGGCCGGCAGCGGGGCGGACTCGGCGGCGAGCAGCTCGCGGTAGGACTCCGGCGGGCGGCGCACGGTCTGCGCGGCGTTGTTGATCAGGATGTCCAGCGGGCCGTCCGCGGCGACCTCGTCGGCCAGCGCCATCACCTGGGCCGGGTCGCGCAGGTCGATGCCGACGACCTTCAGCCGGTGCAGCCACTCGGCGCTGTCCGGCATCGCGGTGAAGCGCCGGATCGCGTCGTTCGGGAAGCGGGTGGTGATGGTGGTGTGGGCGCCGTCGCGCAGCAGCATCAGCGCGATGTACATGCCGATCTTGGCCCGGCCGCCGGTCAGCAGGGCGCGCTTGCCGGTGAGGTCGGCGCGGGCGTCCCGGCGGGCGCGGTTCTTGACCGCGCAGTCCTGGCAGAGGTTGTGGTAGAACGCGTCGACCTCGACGTAGCGCTGCTTGCAGATGTAGCAGGAGCGCGGGCGCTCCAGGATCCCGGCGATCTCGGTGGTGGTGACGGTGGTCAGGCCGAACGCGCCGGCCGTCTCGTCGTCGATCCGGGTCGGGGCGCCGGTGGCCGTGCGCGCCGTGACCTCGCGGTCGTTGGCGGTCTTGCGGGCCCGGGTCTCCTGGCGGCGGCGCTGCTTCAGGGTGCGGAATATGCCGCCGACGGCCTGGCGGACGGTGATCGCGTCCGGGTGGTCGACGTGCAGCTCGTCCAGCTCGGCCAGCACCTCCAGACAGAGCCTCAGCCGCTCCGGGTCCAGGCCGGGGCCGAAGTCGGTCTCCTCCTCGGCGATCCCGGTGCCGTTGTCCTGCTCGATGTCCACGCCCGCCGCCGTCATGCCCTCTGCCGCTTTCCCGCTCGCCTCGCCGATCACGGCGTTCGCCGCGTCACCGCGTGAATGCTACGGGAGCGGCCCCGGCCGGGGCGAAAAGCCGAGTATTTGGAGGATCCTCCAGGTCTACGCGCGGAGTTTCGATCATGGCTTGTGTGCAGCCCCAGCAATCGTGGTCGAACTGGCTTTTGCCGAACGGCTCGCGGACAATCGAACGTCGGGTGCAGGGGCGCCCGGATGCGCCCTGCGGCCCAGTCGCACCCGCACCCGAGCTGTATCTTTCTCCCAGCCAGAGAGCCCCGTTTTCATGCGCTTCCTGAACGACCTCCAGCCCTCGTACGACCTCACGTACGACGACGTCTTCATGGTCCCCAGTCGATCCGCCGTGGGCTCCCGCCAGGGTGTCGACCTCTCCTCCAACGACGGCACCGGCACCACCATCCCGCTGGTCGTCGCCAACATGACCGCCATCGCCGGCCGGCGCATGGCCGAGACCGTGGCCCGCCGCGGCGGCCTGGTCGCCATCCCCCAGGACATCCCGACCGAGGTCATCGCCGAGGTGGTCGGCTGGGTCAAGCAGCGCCACCTGGTGCACGACACCGCCATCACCCTCGACCCCGGCGCCACCGTCGCCGAGGCGCTCTCGCTGCTGCCCAAGCGCGCCCACGGCGCGCTGGTCGTCGTCGAGGACGGCCGCCCGGTCGGCGTCGTCACCGACTCCGACTGCCAGGGCGTCGACCGCTTCACCTCGCTGTCCGAGGTGATGTCCCGCGAACTGCTGCTGCTCGACGAGGACATCGACCCGCGCGACGCCTTCGACAAGCTGAGCGAGGCGCACCGCAGGCTCGCCCCCGTGGTGGACCGCGAGGGCCGCCTGGTCGGCATCCTGACCCGGAAGAACGCCCTGCGCGCCACCCTCTACACCCCCGCCGTGGACGCCGCCGGCACGCTGCGGGTCGCCGCCACCGTCGGCATCAACGGCGATGTCGCCGGCAAGGCCAAGGCCCTGCTGGAGGCGGGGGCCGACACGCTGGTCGTGGACACCGCGCACGGCCACCAGGAGTCGATGATCAGCGCGCTGCGGGCCGTGCGCGGCCTGGATCCGCAGGTCCCGGTGGTCGCGGGCAACGTCGTCTCGGCGGCCGGTGTGCGCGACCTCGTCGAGGCGGGCGCCGACATCCTGAAGGTCGGCGTCGGCCCGGGCGCAATGTGCACCACCCGGATGATGACCGGCGTCGGCCGACCGCAGTTCTCGGCCGTTCTGGAGTGCGCCGCCGAGGCCCGCCGGCTCGGCCGGCACGTCTGGGCCGACGGTGGCGTGCGGCACCCGCGCGACGTCGCCATGGCGCTGGCGGCCGGCGCGTCCAACGTGATGATCGGCTCCTGGTTCGCCGGTACCCACGAGTCGCCCGGCGACCTCCAGACCACCGCCGACGGCCGGCAGTACAAGGAGTCCTTCGGCATGGCCTCGAAGCGGGCGGTCGGCAACCGCACCGCGCAGGACTCCTCCTACGACCGGGCCCGCAAGGCGCTGTTCGAGGAGGGCATCTCGCACTCGCGGATGTTCCTCGACCCGGCCCGCCCGGGCGTCGAGGACCTCATCGACTCCATCGTCGCGGGCGTGCGCAGCTCCTGCACCTACGCGGGCGCGGCCACCCTGGAGGAGTTCCACGACAAGGCCGTGGTCGGCATCCAGAGCGCGGCCGGCTACGCCGAGGGCAAGCCGCTGCACTCCAGCTGGTCCTGAGCCGTCCGGGCCCGGTCCGTCCGGGCCCGGGCGCCGCTGCTCCGCCCGGCGCCCGGCCCGTTCCCCACCCCGGGGAACGGGCCGGGGAGCCGGCCGGGCGCCACCGCCCCGCCCGCCAGGCCCAGCGGCAGCAGCAGCGCGCGGCCGAGCAGCCCGGCCGCGCCGTCCAGCGCCGTGCGGAACGCCCCGGCCGCCGGGGGCCGCGCGCGCAGCTCCCAGAGCACCCGCACCGACCCCCAGGCGGCGTCCCGGGCGGTGTCCACCGACCACGCGCCGAGCCGGTGGGTCAGCGGCTCGAACCGCTCCAGCAGGTCCGGCCCCGGCATCAGCTGCTCCCGGACGGCCTCCTCCACCCCGGCCAGCAGGTCGTTGATCCGGTGGTAGTCGTCCTCGACGTGCTCCGGCTCCCGCCCGAGCCGGCGGCAGGTGTCGACGACGGCGAGCGGCAGGTCGTGCTGGATGTGGGCGGCCATCCCGGCCAGCGCGAACTGGACCGGGTGCACCCCCGGGTGCGCGCGCAGCTCGAACAGCGGCCGCCAGCAGGCCGGCGGGCGGCGCCGCGCCGCGACCGCGTCCACCGCCCGCAGGTAGCGCCGGGCGAACAGCGTGTCGAGCACCGCCATCGCGGGCGGGTCGGCGAAGGCGTCCAGCCGGGAGCGGACGGTCTGCGTGACGGTCAGGTACATCCGGTTGAACACCGCCACCCCGTCGGCGGGCGGCAGCCCGGCCGCGATCGCCCGCAACCGGTGGATCACCGCGTCGACCCCGTGCGCCGCCGCCGCGGTCCGCGTGGACACCCTGGCCATCCGTCACCCTCCGGCGCCGTTCGTGCACTGATCGCATCATCGTGGCACGGCGGGCCGGTGGATCCCCGGCCCGACGCGTCCTCCGGCACCGGCCCCGCCCCCTCAGCGCTCCCAGCGGATCGCCAGCGCGGCCGCGTCGTCGGCGAGGCCGGTGGGGGAGACCCAGCCGGCGAGGTCGGCGAGCAGGGCGTCCAGCAGGTCGTCCGGGGAGGCGGCCGGCAGCCGCGGCAGGCGGGCGGCGAGGGGGTAGAAGACGTCCGCCGCGTCGCGGGCCTCGGAGACGCCGTCGGTGTACAGCAGCAGCAGGTCGCCGGGGTGCGGGTCGACGGGCTCGGCGCGGTAGCCCCCGCCGGTCAGGGCGAGCAGCCCCAGCGGCGGGGCGTGCCGGGCGGGGGCCAGTTCGACGACCCGGCCCCCGCGGCGCAGCAGCGGGTGCGGGTGCCCGCAGTTGACCAGGTGCGCGGCGCCGTCCCGGTCCACGCCGAGCAGCACCGCGGTCACGAACCGCCCGTCCGCCGGGCGGTCGGCGAGGGCGGCGTCGAGGCGTTCGGCGAGCCGGGCGAGGTCCGGTTCGGTGCGGGCCGCGGTGCGGAAGGCACCGAGGACGTCCGCCGCCGTCTCGACGGCGGGCAGGCCGTGGCCCTGGACGTCCCCGAGCAGGATCCGGATCCCGTACGGCGTGTCCGCCACCTCGTACAGGTCGCCGCCGATCCGCGCCTCGGCGGCGGCCGCGACGTAGCGCACCGCGATCCGCAGCGGCCCGGCCCGTTCAGGCGGCGGGCGCAGCAGGGCCCGCTGGGCGGCCTCGGCGACGGTCCGGACGTGGAACAGCTCGCGTTCGCGGGCCGCGATCAGCACGACGTTGGCGGTGCTGGCCAGGGTCGCCGCGGTGATGGTGATCAGCGAGGCGAGGTGGACGGAGCCCGGCAGATGGGTGTTGCCCTCCTCCAGGAGCCCGGCCACGGCGATCGCGGCGGCCCCGGTGGCGAGCGGCACCCGGGCCCGCCGGGTGGTCGCCCCGACCAGCACGGGCGCCACCGCGAGGACGGGGGAGAGGGTGGTGCCGGGGCCGGTGAGGAGGTCGGCCAGCACGGCCCCGACGAGCAGCAGGAAGGCGCCGTACAGCAGCAGCCGGGTGCGCCGGGGCAGCCGCGGCAGCGGCACCGCGCCGTCCTCGGCCCCGTCCCCGCTCACGGCCACGCCCTCACCTCCGACCGACCGGTCTCCCGTCCACTCTCCACCGCCTCCCGCCCCACCGGCATCCCGACGGCCCCCGGGGCCGGGACCGCACCCGTCGGGCCCGGCATCCGGGACGGCCGTGAGGACGTAGGGTGGCGGGCGAGATGAGACGTAGGAGTACGGTGCCGGCCTCGCCGCTTCCGCAGCGGTTCGGGGTGGATCCGGTGCACCTGCGGCTGCCCGTGGCGGGCGGGCCGTGGGAGACGGTGCGGGCGTACCTGCTGGAGCGGCTGCCGGCGGTGGCGGCGGAGCGGGTGGACGGGCTGCTGCTGACCGGCGGGGTGGTCGGGGAGGACGGGCGGGCCGTCGGGGCGGGGGAGCCGTTCCGGCCGGGCGCGCACCTGTGGTTCTACCGGGAGCTGCCGCCGGAGGTGCCGGTCCCGTTCGAGCTGGAGGTGCTGCACCGGGACGAGCACCTGGTGGTCGTCGACAAGCCGCACTTCCTGGCCACCACCCCGCGCGGGCGGCACGTCGTGGAGACGGCGCTCTCCCGGCTGCGGCACGCCCTGGAGCTGCCCGCGCTGAGCCCGGCGCACCGGCTGGACCGGTTGACGGCGGGGCTGGCGATGTTCGTGGTCCGGCCGCAGGACCGGGGCGCGTACCAGACGCTGTTCCGCGACCGGCTGGTCCGCAAGGAGTACCAGGCGGTGGCGGCGGACGACCCGGCGGTGGAGCTGCCCCGCACGGTGCGCAGCCACATCGTGAAGGAGCGCGGGCGGATCGCGGCGCACGAGCTCGACGCGGCGCCGAACAGCGAGAGCCGGATCGAGCTGCTGGAGCGCCGGGACGGGCTGGGCCGCTACCTGCTGAGGCCGTCGACGGGGCGCACCCACCAGCTGCGGCTGCACATGAGCGGACTCGGCCTGCCGATCCTGGGCGACCCGGTGTACCCGGTGGTGCTGCCGGAGCCGGCCCCGGACGACTTCCGCCGCCCGCTGCAGCTGCTCGCCTCGGCGGTGGAGTTCACCGACCCGCTGACCGGCCGCCCGCGCCGTTTCGAGAGCCGCCGGAGCCTGGCGGCCTGGACGGAACCGGCCGCCTGGGGCGCGCTCTAGGGCGTGTCCTGCGGACCGGCCCGCGCCCGGCCCCGGCGGCGGCTCGGGGCACCCGGCCCCGGCGGCGGCTCAGGGCGCCCGGCTCCGGCGACGGCTCAGGGCGGCGGTGTCCAGCCGGGGCGGCAGCGCGTCAGGAACCCGCCCTCGGCCCGGTGGTCGAGTTCGGCGAACAGCGCCGAGAACCCCTCGTCGGACAGGAGGGCGTAATGGCCGACGTCGTAGGGGCGGTTGCCCACGTGACCCATCCGCCCGCACGTCGCACCCACCCAGGGCCACGCCCGCCACAGCGCGCGGACGCTGTCGGCGAAGGCGTCGGCGAGCCGGTTCTCGGCGCGCAGGCACGCGCGCAGCACGCGCCGGGCATGGTCCGGCGGCAGGTCGTGGTCGGCGAAGGTCTCGCCCGCGGCCTCGGAGAGCAGGCAGTACCACACGCGCTCTCCCGAGTGCTCCTCGTGACCGCTCGCCCGCAGCTCGCGGTTGTTGACGTCGCTGCGGTGGTTGGCGAGCCTGGAGCCGTAGTCGGCCAGCCAGCTCGCGTCCCGCAGGGCCCGCAGGGCGGGTCCGGTCACCTCGTGCGGCGGCCCGTGCAGCGCGACGGTCTGCAGGTACGCCCCCGCGCCGGCGGTGCGCCCCTCCTCGGCCGTCCGCAGCAGGAGCAGCAGCTCGTCCCGGTCGTCCGGATCGGGGGAGGCCATCAGCGCGGCCAGGTGCCCGAGCAGGACCTCGGGCACGGCGCCCTCCGGGTGGCGCTGCGTCACGCGGGCGAGGGCGCCCGGGACGTCGACGGCCCCCGAGGCGAGGTCGCGCAGCAGCTCGAACGGAAAGACCGGGTGGGGCACCGTCCGGTAGCGGGCCATGCCGTGCAGGAGCTGCGCCATCACGGTCGTCCAGTCCGCCAGGACCTGCGGATGGGCCCGGGCGCGGTAGGTGCGCACCAGGTCCGCGTACTCCTCGCCGAGCGCCCGGACGAGGTCCCGGCCCGCGATGTCGGGCAGCGCAACGGGGTCGTCCGGGCGGGACAGCCGGGCGGCCAGGTACCGGGCGGCCTCGGTCACCCTCCGGTGCTCCGCCCGCTCGTCCCGCTCGACGACCGCGTCGAACACGTCGTAGTCCCCGACGGCCACCGCGGTGGTGTACCGGCCCAGCAGCGTGGCGCACTCCCGCCACCGGGGGACCGGTGGATCGGCCTCGCCGTACCGGGGGTCGACGACCGAGTGGGACAGCAGCAGGTAGTTCTCCACCCCGCGCAGGCCCCCCGCCGTCGGGGTGAGGAGCCCCGCCCCGGCGGCCCGGTCGAGCATGGCCGCGGCGAACTCCTTCGCGTCCGACTCGCGTGTGCTGCGCAGCGGTTCGCGCTCCATCGGCATCCTCTCGTCCGGTCCGGCGTCAGCGGCCATGGGTGCGGGTCCGCGTCCGGTAGTGGGCCACCGCCCGGTCGAAGGCGCGACGGGTGAAGTCCGGCCACGGGAGCGGGCAGAACCAGAACTCGGCGTAGGCGGTCTGCCAGGGCATGAATCCGGACAGCCGTTGTTCGCCGCCGGTCCGGATCACCAGGTCCGGGTCCGGCTGGCCGGCGGTGTCCAGGTAGTCCGAGATGCCGGCGGTGCCGGCCGACGGCTGATCGACGATCATCCGGGCGACCGCGCGCGCGAGTTCGTCACGGCCGCCGTAGGCGATGGCGAGGTTCACCGTCCGTGCGTGCCCCGCGGCGCGGCACCGCTCCTCGGCGCCCCGCAGCCGGCGGTGCAGGGGGGACGGCAGCCGTTCCGGGCGCCCGATGATCCGGATCCGCCACCGCCCCTCCGCCTCGATCCGCTCGACGGTGTCGGTGATGACCCGCAGCAGCGGTTCCAGCTCGCGGGGATCACGGGTCAGGTTCTCGGTCGACAGCGGCCACAGGGTGACGACCTCCAGACCCGGCAGCGTCCCGGCCCACGCCAGCAGGTCGAGGGCCCGGTCGCCGCCGCGCTCGTAGCCCCGGACCGCCTCCACGCCGCGTGCGCGGGCCCACCGGCGGTTGCCGTCCAGGATCACCGCCAGGTGCCGTAAGGGGGAATCCCGGCCCTCGGGCGGATGACCGCCGTGCGCGCCGGGTGTCGCGGACACCGTGGTCTCGGGTGACTGGTGCATGTCAATCACTCCCGTGGTCGGCCCTCCACCCGGCAGGTCACCGCACCACGGTCCCGGCGCCGGGGACCACACCGTGTGGTTCACCGGCCGACCGCCCCCAACAGGGTGCGGTGATCACCCCGCCGGGATCAGAGCGCAAGCCTCGGCGCACGCAGCACCGCCCCGCGCACGGCCGCCGGGTCCGTCGCGCGCCGGAGGGCGGCCGTGCGCCGGTGCGGTGGTTCACCGGGCGGGGACCGGGGGCAGCGGGGGAGTCCGGCCGTGACGCTGCCCCGGCTACGGCCGGGCCGGCCACCGTCCGGCCGGGCACGGCCACCGTCGGGCCGGGCACGGTGACGCGTCCCGGGCGCCGTCACGCGTCCCGGTCGCCGGAGCCCGCCGCCAGGCCGTCGAGCAGGACGAGGGCGTCGTCGGCCGCGCCGGCCGGGTCGGTGACGGGGTAGCGCACGCCGCGGACGGTGCGGGTGGCGTCGAGGACGAGGGTGAGCCGCTTGAGGTGCTCCACGCCGCCGGCCCGGAAGGTCGGCAGGCGCAGGGCGGCGGCCAGGTCGAGGCCGACGTCGGACAGCAGCGGGAAGGGGATCCGCGCGTACCCGGCGAAGGCCGCCAGCTGGTCCGGGCGCCGGGTGCTGACGCCGTGGACGGCGGCGCCCCGGGCGGTGAAGGCGGCCGTCCGGTCGCGGTAGGCGCGGGACTCCGCGGCGCTGTCGCCGGCGCCCGGGATGCCGTCCCAGCCCGGGGGGTGGTCCGGGCCGCCGGGCCGGTGGGCGCCGGGGAAGCAGTGGAGCACCGTCCAGGCGCGGTCGGCGGCGACCGGGTCGGTGCGCCCGCCGCGGGCGTCGGGCAGTTCCAGCGGGGGCAGCCGACGGCCGGTCAGGGCCAGGACCCGGCGGGTCTCGGCGGAGCCGGCCGCGCTGGTGGCGGAGAGCGAGCCGTCGCCGAGGACGTACCGCCCGCCCCAGCCCTGCAGGGCGACCAGCACCGGCAGCAGGCCGCGCCCGGCCTCCGTCAGGTGGTACTCGTAGCGCGGCGGGTGCGGGTGGTAGAGGCGCTTCTCCAGGACGTCGCCGGCGACCAGTGCCCCGAGGCGCTGGGTGAGGACCTTGCGGCTGATGCCGAGCCCGTGCTGCAGGGCGTCGAACCGGTGGGTGCCTCCGGCGACGTCCCTGATCAGGAGCAGGGCCCAGGTGTCCCCGACCACGGCCAGGGCCCGGGAGACCGCGCAGTCGGCGTCCGCCGCTTCCATGTGCCGCATGACCGCCGATTATAGTGAGTTCCCAAAAGAGACTCACTGCGGAGGGGGCGGGTGTGTCGACCGGGACGGCGGACACGGGCAGGCCGGGCGCGCCGGCGTACGCAGGGCAGCGGGGGCCGGGGCCGGGGCCGGGCGGCGGATCCGCCGGGGTGTTCTGGCGCTACTGGACCGCCTCGACGGTCAGCCGGATCGGGGACCAGGTGAACGCGGTGGCCCTGCCGCTGGTCGCGGTGGTCACCCTGCACGCCTCGGCGATCGACGTCGGCCTGATCACCGGCGCCGGCTACGCCGCCTGGCTGCTGATCGGACTGCCCGCCGGCGTCCTGGTCCAGCGGCTGCCGCCGCGCGGCACCCAGGTGGCGATGGACCTGCTGCGCGGCGCCGCCGTCGCCTCGGTCCCGGCGGCCGCCGCCCTCGGTGTGCTGGGACTGCCCCAGCTCATGGCGGTGGCGCTGCTGGTGGGCCTCGCGGGCGTCGTCTTCGACGTGGGCATCTCCACCGTCCTGCCCTCGATCGTCCTCACGGAGGAGCTCACCGCCCGCAACAGCCTGCTCTCCGGCAGCTCCGCGGCGACCGAACTGGCCGGGCCCTCCCTCGGCGGCGTGCTGGTGCAACTCGTCGGCGGCGCCACGGCGATCCTGCTGGACGCGGTCAGCTACCTGGTCTCGGCGGCCCTGCTGTTCAGCGTGCGGCCGGCCGGACCGCCGCTCACCGCGCGGACGGCCGGCGCCGGGATGCGCGCGCAGATCCGCGAGGGCCGGCGGTACGTCACCCGGCACCCGGTGCTCCGGCCGGTCGCCACCCACGCCGCCGCGGTGAACGCCGTCAGCGGCGGGCTGATGACGCTCACCCCGCTCTTCCTGGTCCGCACCCTCGACGCCCCGGCCGCCGCCGTCGGCGCCCTGGTGGCCACCGGCGGCCTCGGCAGCCTGATCGGCGCCGCCCTCACCCCGCGCCTGGTCGCCCGGCTGGGCGGCGGGCGCGCCCTGTGCCGGGCGGCGACGACCGCGGCCGTCTTCGCCTTCCTGCTCCCGGCGGCCGGCGCCGGCTGGGGCACGCTGGTCTTCGCGGTCGGCAACGCGGGGTTCTCCGCCGGGGTCGTCGTCACGAGCATCGTGGCCCGCACCCACCGCCAGACCCGCACCCCGCCCGAGCTGCTGCCCCGGGTGGCGGCCACCGTCCGCTTCGTCTCCTGGGGCGCGATACCGCTCGGCGCGCTCGCCGCCGGCGCCGCCGCCTCGGCCTGGGGCCCGCGCACCGGGCTGCTGCTGTTCGCGCTCGGCGGCGTGGCCGGCCCGGTGATCCTGCTGACGAGCCCGGTCCGCCGGATGCGCGAGCTGCTCTGAGCCCGCGCGGGACCGGAGCTACCGCCCCGGCGGCAGCTCCAGCTCGAACCAGACCACCTTCCCCTCCGGCGTGCGCCGGCTGCCCCAGCGGTGGGCGAGCTCGTTCACCAGGTGGATGCCGCGCCCGCCCTCGTCCTCCTCGTCGGCGCGCCGGATCCGCGGCGTGGCGGAATCCCGGTCCGCCACCTCCACGGTGAGCGTGCGGTTGCAGAACAGCCGCAGCTGGGTGGGCGATCCCGCGTGCACCAGGGCGTTGGTGATCAGCTCGCTGGTGAGCAGCTCGGCCCAGTCGGCGAGGGCCCCCAGCCCCCACTCGGTGAGCGTCTCCCGGGTGAAGCGCCGCGAGTGGGCCACCATCGCGTGGTCGTCGCCGAGCGGCAGGGTCGCGATCCGGTCCGAACCGGCCGGCCGGGCCTGCGCCATGATGACGGCGATGTCGTCCTCGCTGGTGCGCCCGGTGAGTTCGGCGAGCACGGCGTCGCAGGTCTGCTCCAGCGAGCCGCGCCGGCCGGCGACGGTGCGGCACAGCAACTGCAGCCCCTCGTCGAGGTCACGGCCGCGCCGCTCGACCAGGCCGTCGGTGTACATGGTCAGGATGCCCTCCTCGGGGAGGGTGAACTCGACGCTCTCGAACGACACCCCGCCGACCCCGAGCGGCGCGCCGGGCGGCAGCTCGACCAGCTCGGCGTGGCCCTCGGTGTCGGCCACCACCGGCGGCAGATGGCCCGCGCAGGCCGCGGTGCACCGCCGGTCGACCGGGTCGTACACCACGCACACGCAGGTCGCGAACTGGTCCTCGCCGAGCGCCGTGGTGGCCTCGTCCAGCCGCTGCAGCACCCGGTCCGGGGCGATCTCCAGGGTGATCAACGTCCGGGCGACGGTCCGCAGTTGGCCCATCGTCGCGGCGGCCCTGATGCCGTGGCCCATCACGTCGCCGACCACCAGCGCGACCCGCCCGGAGGAGAGCGGCACGACGTCGAACCAGTCGCCGCCGACCTCGCTGACCACACTGCTCGGCAGGTACCGGTAGGCGAGCTCCAGCCCCAGGGTGCGGTGGATCTCCTGCGGCAGCAGGCTGCGCTGCAGGGTGAGCGCGGTCTCCCGCTCCCGCCGGTAGAGCCGGCCGTTGTCGATCGCCAGCGCGGTGCGGGCGACCAGCTCCTCGGCCAGCGCGCGGTCCGCCGGGCCGAACGGCAGCGGGTTGCGGGTGCGGATGAACTCCGCGCCGCCCAGCACCAGTCCGCGCGCCAGCAGCGGCACCATCAGGTACGAGTGCACCCCGGCGTCCAGGCTCGGCTGCACCCGGTCCGGCGCGGCCACGATCCGGCGCAGCGCCGCCTCGTTCACCTCCGAGACCAGGATCGACCGCCCGGTGCGCAGGCTCTGCGCGTACACCGGCGCCGACTGCGAGGTCTCCCCGATCCCGTCGGCCGCGTCGGCCATCACGCCGTGGTCGTCCAGGTCGCCGACGGCCACCGCCCGCATCAGCACCGAGCCGTCGGGCGGCACCGGCGCCGGGTCCTCGCCGTCGAGCACCGCCTCGCGCAGGTCGACGGTCACGAAGTCGGCGAACCGGGGGATCACCACCTCCACCAACTCCCGGGCGGTGCGGTACAGATCGAGCGTGGTGCCGATCCGCCCGGACGCCTCGTTGAGCAGCGACAGCCGCTGCTGCGCGGCCCGCGCCTCGTCGAGCGCCCGCTGCCGGGCGGCCGCCGCGTCCCGCTCCCGGGTGAACAGCAGCGCGTTGTCGATCGACACGGCCGCCCGCACCGCCAACTCCCCGGCCAGCGCCAGATCGTCGTCCTCGTACGGGTGCTCGGAGACGGTCCGGTAGAACGCGGCCACCCCGACCGGCGAGCCGCGGGCGATCAGCGGCACCACCATGAACGAGCGGACCTGCTGCTCGTGCACCGCCGCCGCGCGCACCGGATCGTCCCGGAACCAGGCCAGCCCGGCGGCGTCCATCCGCGGCACCAGCACCGGGGAGCGGTGGGTGAGCGACCAGGCGTAGGGGGAGGAGGCGGTGAAACGGTGCACCCCGCCGGTCCGGTCGATCGGGCGCAGGGTCGACTCCCGGGCCGCGTGGAAGGCCATCCGCCGCAGCAGCGCCGAACCGTCGGCCGACGGGCGGGCCTCGGGCTCGCCGCGCACCAGGTCGTCCAGCACCTCGACGACCACCGTGTCGGCCAGCCGGGGCGAGGCCACCTCGGCCAGCTCCTGGGCGGTCTGGGCGAGGTCGAGCGTGGTGCCGATCCGGGTGGAGGCGGTGTTCACCAGCGCCAGGCGCTCCTGCGCGGCCTTCGCCTCGCGCAGCGCCTGCTGGCGGGACAGCACCGTCTGGTGCTGGCGCAGGTACAGCCGGGCGTTGTCGATGGCCACCGCCGCCCGGGAGGCCAGCTCGTCACCGAGCGTGATGTCCGCCTCCGCGAAGGACTCCCGCTCCCCGCGCCGGGAGTAGACGATCATGCCCAGGGTGGTGCCGCGCGCCACCAGCGGGGTGATCCGCACCGAGCGCGGCCGGTCGCCCTGGTACGCCTGGCGGCGGCTTTCGGTGATCGCCCCGCTCAGCGGTGGCAGCTCCCAGGACGGCACCACCACCGTGCGCCCGGTGGCCAGCGCCCGCGCGTACGGCGAGTCGGGCGCCAGCTCGTAGACCTCGTCCACCGGCAGCGCCTCCGCCGGATAGAGCGGGTCGGAGGTGGCCAGCGCCAGCCGGCGCACCTGCTGCGGGGCGGCGGGGTCCGGCGGCTCGACGCTGCGGCCGGCGGCGAGCGCCTCCAGGGCGAAGACCCCGCTGATGTCGGCGACCTCGGGCACCATCGCGTCGGCCAGCTCCCGGGCGGTCTGGCGCAGGTCCAGCGTGGTGCCGATGGAGGCGGTGGCCTCCGCCAGCAGGGCGAGGCGCTCCTGCGCGCGGGCGGCCCTGGTCTCGGCCTGGAAACGCTCGGTGACGTCGACGACCGTCGAACTCACCCCGAGTATCCGCCCGCCCTGGTCTTCCAGCCGGAAGTACGAGGCCGACCAGGCGTGGTCGTGCGTCGGGTCGCCCGGCGTGCGGCCGTGCGAACGGACGTCCACCACCGGCTCGCCGGTCTCCAGCACCCGGCGCATCACGCTCTCGCTCTCGGCGCCGTTGATGCCGGGCAGCAGCTCGGTCAGCCGGTGCCCGAGGTGCTCCTCCACCGACAGGCCGTTGATCCTCGCCAGCGCCTCGTTGAGCCGCACGAAGGCGAGCCGGGTGTCGTACACGCTCATGCCGACCGGGGCCTGGGTGAAGAACCCGTCCAGCACGGCCAGGTCCGCCTGGATCCGGCGCAGCGTCGTCACGTCCGACGCCACCGCCAGCACCAGCGGGCTGCCGCCCGGTCCGGTGATCGGATGGGTGCGGAACTCCAGGTTGACGTGGTGCCCGTCGCGGTGGCGCACCGGGAAGACGCCCGACCAGCCGCGGCCGTCCAGGATCCCCTGGAACAGCTCCAGCACCTCGGGCCGCCGCTCGTCGGGGGCCAGCAACTGCGCGGCCCGCTCGCCGATCGCCTCCTCGGCGGAGTAGCCGAGCAGCGCCTCGGCATCGCTGCTCCAGTGCAGGATCCGGCCGTCCGCCTCGATCAGCGCGGTGGCGATCGGCACCATCAGCAGGGCCTCCGGACCATCGGGTCGCCCGGGCCCGGCGCCCTCGCGCCGCTCATGCCGTCTGTTCACCATGCTCGGTCACCATGGCCGGAACCGCCCGGAGATCGTCGCCGCCAGCCCTGCCATCTTCCCACGCGCCCCACCACCCCCGCTCGCCGCACACCACGGCGAACGGCAGTCTCCGGGTTCAGCCAAGAGGCAATGCCTGACCGGAGATCTCGTCGATCAGCGACCGTGAGGCCAGGGGATTGCCCAGATGGGCGCTGACGAGTGCGGAACCGGCGGAATCCTCCGGGCACTGGTAGGTCGGCCCTTTGAATTCCCTGCGGTGCAGAACCACCGTGACGCGGTCGGCGCTTTCATGCGCCTCAAGCTCGGGGCGCTGTTCACATCTCCACTCGACGGCCAGGCTGATCGTCCTCCCGTCCTCGCTGACGGAGACCTGGCCTGCCGCGCTGGCATCGTAGCTGCGCCATTTCGAGGGCAACCACCACGTCTCCAGCGAAACCTCGGTTGCGACGACGACCAGCACGGCCACGATGATGAGGCCGGCGCGCCTCGATAAGCGTGGCCACCGCCTTGGGTGCGTCACTCGGTCTCCTCGTGGGTGCAGTCGTGCCATGGCGGCGGCAAGACTACCGGTTCGGGCAGGCAGGTCAAGCTTCGCCCGGAGTGTGTGAATTATTCTCCCTCGCCACATTTCGCCTGAATGGAAAGATGTGGCCTGCCGGTTTTCGTGCCAATGATTTCGAATTCAGGTGTCCGTCCAGTAGATCCCCGAGTGTGGGGATTTCGTGGCTAAAATCATGGATGCAGACCCTGCGTTCCCCGGCTAGAGTGCCGATGTCGCGGCGCGCCCGCGCCGGGGCGGTTCCTGGAAATAGTGGGGGTTCAGTGAACTTCAGGCGCATGGGAAAGAGGGGGAGGATCGGCCTCGCCGCAGCTCTCGTGTTGTCGATCTCGGTTGTGATGCCCGCCGTGGCGGCGTCCACGGAGTCGACGGTGAGCGGCGAGGGGAAAAGGCCGGTAGCAGGCAATGCGGCGGATGATTCTCGCATTGTTGAGACCATGAAAAAGCAGGAAGTCCTCGACGCAGTCGTAGACCGTATGACGGGCGGGCTGTCGGAGGTCGAGAGGGACCGCATACCCGGCTTCACGGATGTGGAGGTCGATCCGGCAGGGAACCGCATCCGCCTCCACTGGAAGGGGGAAGTGTCGTCGACGGCCCGCGAAATTATGGGCAGCCTTCCGGCCGGAGTGACGGTCGAAGTGCTGCCTGCAAAGTACTCCAAGGCGGAACTGCACGAAGCCCGGGAAAGGCTCCTGCGTGACGGGAAGCCGCAGCCACTTGCTTCGGAGGTCACTCGGGCGAAAACTCGAATTACGCACATCGCGCCGGCCGTCGACGGGAGCGGTCTGGAAATCGGCTATGACGAGGAGAAGCCTCGAAGTCGGCCCGCCAGCCTGACCCAGTCCGGGGAGCCCTCGGTCGACGATGCGACCAGGACGAGGAAGACCGGCGAGGTCAAGGCCATCACGAGCAGCCTCGCCGGCGTCGAGACCGACGTGGTCTATGCGCCGATCGCCATTGATGCCACGCGCGGCGAAGACTACTCTCCCTGGTGGGGAGGAAGTGGCCTGCGGACGCCTGGTGGAACCATTTGTTCCAGCGGTTTCGGCGTCACTCGAAGCGACGGGACGCCGCTCCTCACGACCGCTTACCACTGTGGTGACGGAATTTACCACAACTGGTACGACGGGGCGTTCGTCGGGTCAACCTCCCAGGCGGACATGCTCGACATCCTGGACGTCTCTGGAATTAACACCGGAAACGCCGTGGGGAACGCCATCTATGAGGGTCCCTGGAATGATTCGACGGGTACCGGAAAGTACGTTTCCGGCTGGGGACACAACAACGTCGGTGACTATGTCTGTCAGTCCGCTGCGAACTCGGGTACGCATTGCGGGATTAAGATCACCCGGACCGATTTCTCCTACACCGGCCCCAATGGTGTCTGGCGCAAGGTGGCCGACTACGCGATTCAGACCAATGCGAACGACATAGCTGCTGTCAACGGTGACAGCGGGGGTCCGGTCTACACTGTCGATAGCGCAGGAAAGGCAGTGGCGCGGGGAACCATCTCTTCGCTGGACAGTACGGTCAACTGCAATGGTCGAACCACCTCGGACGGTGGAAGTCGTACCCCGTGGTGCTTCAGCGCCATGATGTACGTGCCGATCTATCAAATTCTGCATGACAAGGGCTGGACGATCAATACGGGCTGATGGGCGCTGACTTGTCACAGCGGTAGCCCGCAGACCGCCTCGACCGCGCGGCCTGTGTGCAGCGCAACGCCGTCGACACCCCCCACCGATCCACTCTCGATTGCGGGCACTCTCACCGGGGGCCACTCGGTGATCCACAGGAATCGGCCTACCCATGGGCGTGGGTGGTCTGGAGGGTGCGCAGGAGGTGGACGGCGGGGGTGTCGACGGGGCGGCGGGTGTTGGCCAGGACGATGGCGCCGACCTGCTTGTCCGGGTCGAAGGCGGTGAAGGAGCGGTAGCCGCCGGTGCCGCCGTTGTGCCAGATCTGGAGGTGGCCGCCCTGGCGGGTGTGGAGGCGGTGGCCCAGCCAGCCGAGGTGCATCCAGGCGACGGGGTTGACCCGGTGGCGCACCTCGCGGGTCAGGGCGATGGCGGGGCCGAGGGGCGGCGCCTCGTCGGTGCCGGTGGCCAGCTGGGCCCGCAGGAGGACGGCGAGGTCGGCGGCGGTGGACTTGAGTGCGCCCGCTCCCGCGAGTCCGGCGAGGTTCCAGCCCGGGACCGGGCGCCCGCCCGCGGTGTGGCCCGGGGCGAGCCGGGCCGTCTGTCCGGCGTCGGGGGCGAGCACCGTGTCGGTGAGCCCGAGCGGCTCGCAGACCTCCCGGCGGACCAGGTCGCCGTAGTCCAGGCCCGCCCGGTGCGCGAGGGCGAGGCCGAGGAGGCCGGCGCCGAGGTTGGAGTAGCGGAAGCTGCGGCCGGGCGCGGTCCGCACCTTGGTGCGGGCGAGGCTCGCGAGCAGCCACTCGGGGGTGCAGTGCGCGTACGGGTCGGGCTTGTTGGGGGTGAGCAGGGAGGACAGCAGCATGCCGGCGGGCAGCCGCGGCAGGCCGGAGGTGTGGGTCGCCAGGTGCCGCAGGGTGATGGGCTCCGGGCCCCGGGTGGGGACGGTGACGCCGGGCGGGAGCGCGTCGGCCAGGAGGTCCGCGAGCGGCTCGTCCAGGGTGACGGTGCCCGCCAGGGTCAGCCGGGCGAGCGCGAGCGAGGTGAAGACCTTGGTCACCGAACCGATCTCGAACAGCGTGTCCGGGCCGGGCCGCCCGCCGGCCGGGCCCGGGCCGGTGCGTCCGGCGCCGCGGATCTCCGTCGCGCCGCGGGCGAGACCGGCGACCACCACGCCGACCTGGGGGCCGGCGAGGCGGTCGGCGGTCTGCTGGACGAGGCTGCCAAGATCGTTCATGGCCCCGAGCCTAGGAGTGGCAGGACGGCGGCGGCGTCCACCGCGGCGACGATTTTCGCCGGCGCACCGCTCGTCCCCCGGAGGTACGGGGGACGAGCGGTGCCATGGTTGTCGCCCGCTCGCCGGTTGTGCGCACGCGCTAGCGATGTTGCCGCGTGCTAGCGGACGGGTGGTGCGGGGTCAGCAGCTCAGGTTGTTGCCCGGCACGGTGCCGAGCAGCTGGGTGAAGCGCTGGTAGGCGTTGATCCGGCTCTGCACCTGGGCGGGGTTGCCGCCGTTGCACTCCAGCGAGCCGTTGATGCTGCGGATGGTCTCGCCGAAGCCGTAGCCGTTGACGATCGCGTTGTGGGGGGTCATGGTGCCCGGCCCGTTCTGGGTGTTCCAGTACCAGAGCGCGGTCTTCCAGGCGACGGCCGGGTCGGTCTGCACCAGGTTGGGGTTGCGCAGCAGGTCGATGCCCAGGGCGTCGCCGGCCGCCTTGTAGTTGTAGTTCCAGCTCAGCTGGATCGGCCCGCGGCCGTAGTACGCGGCCTGCCCGGCCGGGCAGCCGTACGACTTCGAACTGTCACAGTAGTGGGGGTAGTTGGCGGTGTTCTGCTCGACGACGTAGACCAGCGCGCCGGTCTCGTGGTTGACGTTGGCCAGGAAGGCCGCGGCCTCCTGCTTGCGGACGGTGTCGGTGCCGGTGGCCGCGAAGGCGGGGTAGGCGCTGAGCGCGTCGATCAGGCCCTGGTAGGTGTAGAAGGGGTTCCGGTTCGGGAACATCTGGTCGAACTGGGCCTGGCTGACCGGGAATCCGCCCGGGTTCGGCGTGCTGGTCGACGTCGGGGTGACCGTCGGGGTGACGGTCGGGGTCGGCGTCGGGCCGGTGCCGCCGCAGTTGCCCTGGTCGGACCAGACGCCCGAGCCGCCGGTGCTCGGCGGCTCGTTCTGGGTCCACCACTTGGCGAGCCAGTTGTGGCCGTTGTAGGAGACGGCGGCACCGCCGGTGTAGACGGCCGAGGAGTTCCAGGGCGTGGCGCAGACGGCGGCGCTGGCGTTGGCCGCGGGAAGCAGCAGGACCACCGCCAGCGCCGTGGCGACGGCGGAGAGCAGTGCGAGCAGGCGTTTCGTGGACACTTGATCACCCCTTGTGCGGTGTGGGGCCGCACGGTCGTGGAGGCTGGGACGTCGGGGCAGGGGAGCCGGAGCCCCGCGTGGTGGGGGCACGTCGTGGGGGACGGGCCGACCGGGGTGCGGGCCGGTGCGGGGCTGACCCAGAACTCAAGCGGAGTGGTCTATACCTGTCAAGGGGTTTCGGGCAAATGACGCGCAGTGCAGAACGCCTGCGTGCGGAAGGGGCGCCGCGCCGGACGCGCTGTCATGACCAGGTCCCTCCATCTGGAAGGATGGCCGGGTGGACGAGACCCCCGACCCCGCCGCCCGGTCCGGCCCGGGCGCACCGATCCGCTCGGGCATCCCGGAGCACGGCCGGGTGCCCAAGTACTACGCCGTCAAGGGCGAGTTGGACGCGCTGCTCGACGAACTCGGCGAGGGCGGCGTGCTGCCGACCGAACGTGAGCTCGCGGCCCGCTTCGAGGTCGCCCGCGAGACGCTCCGCCAGGCCCTGCGCGATCTGCTGATCCAGGGCCGGATCCGCCGGCGCGGGCGCAGCACGGTGGTGGCCGGCCCCAAGCTGGAGCAGCCGCTCTCGCTCGCCAGCTACACCGAGGGCGTGCGACGCCAGGGCAGGGTCCCCGGGCGCACCCTGATCGGCCTGGAACGGCTCGGCGCCGATCCGCAGTTGGCCGGTCAGCTGCGGATCGCCCCGGGCGAGCCGGTCTGGCACCTGGAGCGGGTGCTGCTCGCGGACGGCGAGCGGGTGGGCCTGGAGAGCACCTACCTCGCGGTCGGCCGGGTCCCGGCGCTGGACGTCGAGTTCGACCCGGGCTCCTCGCTCTACGCCTATCTCGCCGAGAAGGCGGGCATCGGCTTCGGCGCCGCCGACGAGCGGATCGAGACGGTGCTGGCCACCCCGCGCGAGGCCCTGCTGATCGGCACCCCGCCGGCCCTGCCGATGCTGCTGCTGCACCGGCTGACCAGGGACACCGGCGGGCAGCCGGTGGAGCGGGTGCGCTCGCTCTACCGGGGGGACCGGTTCAGCTTCACCACCCGCCTCGAAGCGGACTGACGCCCGCGCCCCCACCTGCCTCAGGACCCCCGCGCCCCGGCCCCGCCCGGAGGCGCCATGATCACGGGAACATAACGGGTCTGGACCGAATTTGGGCGTTGTTCACACCCGGGTCGAAAGCCGGGCCACCCCCGTCCATCCGCCGCTCCGACCGTAGTCACCGCCCCCTTCCGCGCCATGACGCAGCATCAGGAGGACGACGTGACCCCGCAGACCCCCGCCGCCCCCGGCCTCTCCCGCCGAGGCCTGCTCCTCGGCACCGCCGCCGCGCTCGCCACCGCCCCGCTCACCGCCACCGCCGCCCGCGCGGCCACCGCCCCGGGCGCCGCCACCCCCACCGCCACCCCGGCCGCCGGCCGGACCCCGAAGGTCCTGCTGATCGGCCTCGACGGCACCATGCTCACCCGCATCAAGGACGCCGGCGCCCCCCACCTCACCGCCCTGATGGCCGGCGGCCTCACCGCGGCGAGCAGCCTCTACGCCAACCCGATGGCCGGCACCCTCTCCGGCCCCGGCTGGTCCACCGTCGCCACCGGCGTCTGGCCGGACAAGCACAACGTCAAGGACAACAACTTCACCGCGCCCAACCTCACCGCCTACCCGGACTTCCTGACCCGCGCCGAGACCGCCGACCCCGCGCTCTCCACCTACGTCGTCGCCTCCTGGGCACCGATCGCCGACACCATCTGCTCCGGCCGGGTCGACACCCGGATCGCCACCCCGTCCGCCGAGTACGACACCGGCACCACCGCCCGCGCGGTCGCCAAGCTGCGCGACGACAACCCCGACGTGGTCTTCGTCCACCTCGACAACGTCGACAACGCCGGACACAGCAGCGGCTCCGCCAGCCAGGCCTACCTGACCGCGATCCGCGGCGTGGACGCCCAGGTGGGCCAGATCGTCGCCGCCGTCCGCGGCCGGGCCGGCTACGCCCAGGAGGACTGGCTGATCCTGGTCACCGCCGACCACGGCCACACCCCGACCGGCGGCCACGGCGGCTCCACCTGGGAGGAGCGGCAGACCTTCGTGATCGCCAACGGCTCGGCGTTCCCGGCCGGTTCGGTCCGCCAGGACGTGCGCATGGTGGACATCGCGCCCACCGCCCTCGCCCACCTCGGCATCGCCGCCGACCCGGCCTGGAACCTCGACGGCACCCCGATCCCGGCCCTGGTCCCCGACGAGTTCGACGCGCTGCGCCCGCAGCTCACCGGCCGGGTGGACGAGACCGGCATCGCGGCCGGCGTCCTCGGCTTCACCCACACCCCGCCGGCCGGCTGGTCGGTCGACAACTCCGCGATGGGCACCGGCGGCGTCGCCGAGTGGCGGGGCTGGTCGTTCACCACCGACGAGTTCTGGACGAAGACCCAGCGCGACCAGAACCGCGAGCTGAACGTCCGCTCCCGCAACGTGTTCGCCGTCGCCGACTCCGACGAGTGGGCCGACAAGATCTTCTCGGGGACCTACGACTCCACCCTGGTCAGCCCCGAGTACCCGGTGGCCGGGCGCGGCACCGTGCCGGTCACCTTCACCACCTTCTACCGGCCGGAGGGCGCGCAGAGCGCCCGGGTGCTCGCCGTCTGGGACGGCGGCGCGCCGGTGGAGGTGAAGAGCTTCACCTCCGACACCAACGGCCGCCAGCGCCTCGACCTGGCCGTCCCGGCGGGCGCGAGCCGGCTGCGGCTGCGGTTCCGCTACACCGGCAGCAACAACTGGTACTGGGTGCTGGACAACGTCAAGGTCGGCTGACGCCCGGCCGTCGGCCCTCCGACGGGGCGAGCGCGGCCCGCAGCCGCTCGGCGACCAGCGCCGCGTCCGCCTCGTCGGGGTACGCCCGGCGCGGCCAGAAGAAGCCGCGCAGCCCGTCCTTGGGGTTGCGCGGCACCACGTGCACGTGCAGGTGCGGCACCGACTGGCTGATCCGGTTGTTCGCCGCGACGAAGCTGCCCGCCGCGCCCAGCCCCTGTTCCATCGCCGCCGCCACCCGTTGCACCCGCAGGAAGAACGGGCCCACCTGCGCGGCCGGGAGGTCCGCCAGGGTGCGGTGGTGGGCGCGCGGCACCACCAGGACGTGGCCCGGGAACAGCGGCCGGCGGTCCAGGAAGGCCACCGCCGCCTCGTCGTCCAGCACCCGGTGCGCGGGCTCCGTGCCCGCCACCACCGCACAGAAGACGCAGTCCATCCGTCCATTCAACCGGCCCGCCGCGGCCCCGGCATCCGCTCGGCGACGGACCGCCGGGAGGTCACCCGGGCGGACCCCGAGCGGGTGCGGCCCCCCGGGGCCGGGGCGCACCGTGCAGGTGGGGCGCGCGGCGCGTCCCGTCGACGAGGAGGTGGCCCGGATGGCGGGCAAGTTCGAGGTGTACGAGGACGCCGGGGGCAAGTACCGGTTCCGGCTCAAGGCGGGCAACGGTGAGATCGTCGCGACCGGCCAGGGGTACGCGAGCAAGGACGCCGCCCACAAGGGCGTCGAGGCCGTCCAGCGGGCGGCGGACGGCGCGAGCGTGGTGGACCTGAAGCCCAAGGCTGCGGCCTGAGCGCCGCGGACGGCGGCGGGGCCCCTCCCCGCCGCCGTCCGCGCGCCGCCCGCCGGTTGCCCGAAGGGCGGCCCGGGACGGCGCCGGGGGGCTACTCGTACCGGTACAGCAGCGACTCCCGCTCGTTGCGCTCGATCGCCTCGATCGTCAGCGACGGGTCCGCCAGGTGGGAGAGCGTGACCTCGGCCGAACTCGGCTGCTCGTCCGCGCCGAGCCAGTTCTCCGGCTTCCACGCCGAGGAGCGCAGGAACGCCTTCGGACAGTGCCCGAAGACCTCCTCGACGGCCACCACGATCGCGCTGCGCGGCGGCTTGCCGACCGCCGTCAGCTGCGCCAGCAGCCGCGGGTCCGTCGAGACGCAGGCCCGCCCGTTGACACGCAGCGTGCTGTCCCGGCCCGGGACGACGAAGACCAGCCCGATCCGGCCGGTCTCGACGACGTTGTGCAGCGTGTCCAGCCGCTTGTTCCCGGTGGCGTCCGGGATCGCCAGGGTGAACTCGTCGAGCACCGAGACCAGTCCGGGCGGCCCGCCGCGCGGCGACACGTCGCAGCGCCCGGCGGCGTCCGCGCTGGCCAGGAAGACCAGCGGGGAGCAGGCGATGAGTTGCCGGGCGACCTCGTGGACGCGGTCCACCTGCTTGCGGCGCACGACGTCACTGGGCTGCTCGTAGACGTCGCGCAGCCGCGCGGTGTCGTGGATCGCGCCCGCTTCGAGGGCGGCGAACAGGCCCGAGGGGCCCTGGGGTCCTGGAGTTGACGGAACGACGGTCTCCGGTGTGCTGGTCATACCGGCAAACGTAACGGGGCGCTCCGGGGCCGCACAGGGCGGGCGGTCCGGCTCAGACGGTCAGCGGAACGGCGTGCACCTCGTCGGCCGGATGCCCGCTGCGCTCGTGGATCCGCTGCACGGCCTCCTTCGAGGGCGCCTCGGAGAGGCAGTAGACGACGCCGGCCTCCGGGTCGGCCCAGGCCTGCTCGAACCGCACGCCCTCGTCGGCCTGGATGTCCAGGTCGGCCTGGTGGGCCATGCGCAGCTGCTCCTCGGTGATGCCGGACATCCCGTGGTGGACGTCCATGAACTTGGCCATCGCGCTCGCACCTCCCGGGACCGGGGCCCGCGCCCGGCCCGCTGTCCGCCCCCTCCCACCAGCTTGCGCCCCCGCGCACCCGCGCGCATTCCCGCCGCCGTCGTGAAACAGCCCACAGCCGGGGGATCTCCCTGCACCCGCTCCCGGCGTGGCACAATGACGGCAGCAGTAGCAGTGACGTTCAGCGCACTCCGGGGTCGGTGAAAATCCGAACCGGCGGTTACAGTCCGCGACCCGTCCGCAGCCAGCGGCCGGTTGACCAGGTGAAATTCCTGGACCGACGGTTAAAGTCCGGATGGGAGGCGTGCGCGGCGGACGAGTGAGCGGTACCCGTGGTCCCCCGGTGGACCGCGGGAGGTGGTACGGGTCGGCGGTCGAGGGTTCCCCTCCTCCGGCGTCCGGTGCGGCAGCGGCCCGACGACGGGTCCCGTGGCCGTCCGGCGAGCCCGTGCGGCCCCGCGCCCGTCCGCGTCGGTTTCCCGTTGCCACACCCCGGAGTCCGCGCCCCAAGCGCGAGGAGAACCCGGGTGTTCACCGGCATCATCGAAGAGCTCGGCGAGGTCGTGTCGATCGAGGAGATCGGCGACTCCTCGCGAATCCGCCTGCGCGGTCCGGTGGTCTGTCAGGACGCGCGCCACGGCGACTCCATCGCGGTCAACGGCGTCTGCCTGACCGTCGTCGACACCCCCTCCGAACTGGCCGCCGGAACCGGTGAGTTCACCGCCGACGTGATGGCCGAGACCCTCCACCGTTCCAGCCTGGGCGAGTTGAAGCCCGGCTCGCCGGTCAACCTGGAGCGCGCCATGGCGCTCGGCGCCCGGCTCGGCGGACACCTGGTGCAGGGTCATGTCGACGCCACCGGGCGGCTGTTGAGCCGCGAGCCGGGGGAGCGCGACGCCGCCGGGAACCTCCGCTGGGAGGTGCTGCGCTTCTCGCTGCCGCAGTCCGTCACCCGCTACCTGGTGGAGAAGGGCTCGATCACCGTCGACGGCGTCAGCCTCACCGTGGTCGAGGCCGCCCGCGACAGCTTCACCGTCAGCCTCATCCCGGCGACCCTCGCGCTGACCACGCTCGGCGCCAAGTCCCCCGGCGAGAGCGTCAACCTGGAGGTCGACGTCCTCGCCAAGTACGTGGAGCGGCTGCTGGAGTCCCGCACGCTGCCCCCGACGAACCCCGCCGGGGAGGACCGGTGAACTGGCTCAACACGGACGCCTTCACGGTGTTCGGCCAGCACGTGAAGTGGTCGGACATGATCGGCAACCTGTTCGGCATGGCCGGCCTCGCGCTCGGCTGGCGCCGGTCGGTCTGGAGCTGGCCGGTCCAACTGCTCTCCGGCCTGGTCCTGATCACCGCCTACCTGGCCGGCAACGTGCCCGGCATGGTCGGCAAGCAGCTGATCGTCGTCGCCACCGCCGCCTGGGGCTGGAACCAGTGGCGGCGCGGACGCCGGGGCGCCGACGGGATCGCCGTCCGCTTCGCCACCTGGCCCGAACGGGCCGCGCTCGCCGCCGGGACCGCGGCCGGCACCGCCCTGCTCGCCTGGGCCTTCCTGACCGTCCCCGCGCTCGGCTCCTGGAGCCCCTGGGCGGACGCCTACATCTTCGTCGGCACCCTGGCGGCCATGATCGCCCAGGCCCGCGGCTGGGTGGAGTTCTGGTTCGCCTGGATCGCCGTCGACATGGTCGGCGTGCCGCTCGCCTTCAACACCGGCTACACCTTCTCCGGCCTCACCTACTCCGTCTACTTCGTCCTGGTCCTGCTCGGGCTGCGCTCGTGGTGGCTGAACACCCGTGCGCCGCGCCCCACGTCCACCACCGTCCCGCAGGGAGCTACGGCATGACCGAGAACCAGCAGAGCGACGAGCTCGTCCTCGACCCGGTCGAGCGGGCCGTCGCCGACATCGCGCTCGGCCGCGCGGTGATCGTCGTCGACGACGAGGACCGCGAGAACGAGGGCGACATCGTCTTCGCGGCCAGTGCCGCGACCCCCGAACTGATGGCCTTCACCATCCGCTACAGCTCCGGCGTGATCTGCGCCCCGATGACCGGCGCCGAGCTGGACCGCCTCAAGCTCCCCCCGATGACCCAGGTCAACGAGGACCGCAAGGGCACCGCCTACACCGTCTCGGTGGACGCCCGCGAGGGCGTCGACACCGGCATCTCGGCCGCCGACCGGGCCCGCACCGTGCGCCTGCTCGCCTCGCCCGGCACCGGGCCGGGCGACCTCGCCCGCCCCGGGCACGTCTTCCCGCTGCGCGCCGTCGAGGGCGGCGTGCTGGTGCGCCCCGGCCACACCGAGGCCGCCGTCGACCTGGCCCGGCTCGCCGGACTCGCCCCGGCCGGCGCGATCGCCGAGGTGGTCAACGACGACGGCACCATGGCGCGGCTGCCCGAACTGGTCGCCTTCGCCCGCACCCACAACCTGGCGATCATCTCCATCGCCGACCTCATCGCCTACCGCCGCCGCACCGAACTCCACGTCGACCGGGCCGCCGTCACCGCGCTGCCCACCGCCCACGGCGAGTTCACCGCCGTCGGCTACCGCGGCACCCTCGACGGCGTCGAGCACATCGCGCTGGTCGCCGGCGGACTGGACGCCGAGGGCCGGCTGCCGGACGGCGAGGACGTGCTGGTCCGGGTCCACTCCGAGTGCCTGACCGGCGACGTGCTCGGCTCGCTGCGCTGCGACTGCGGCCCGCAGCTGCAGGCCTCGCTGCGCCGGGTCGCCGAGGCCGGCCGGGGCGTGGTGCTCTACCTGCGCGGCCACGAGGGCCGGGGCATCGGCCTGGCGCACAAGCTGCGCGCCTACGAGCTCCAGGAGCAGGGCCGCGACACCGTCGACGCCAACCTCGACCTCGGCCTGCCCGCCGACGCCCGCGACTACAGCATCGGCGCCCAGATGCTCTGCGACCTCGGCGTGCGCTCGCTCACCCTGCTGACCAACAACCCGCAGAAGCTCACCGCGCTCACCGAGCACGGGCTGAAGGTCAAGGGCCGCGAGCCGGTCGAGATCCCGGCGGGCGAGCACAACGCGCGCTACCTGCGCACCAAGCGCGACCGGATGGGTCACGACCTGCCCGGCCTCGGCGACTGAGCACGACCCGAACACCCGAACACCGTCCGTCCGAACCACCGAAAGGCACCCGCACATGAGCGGCCACGGAGCCCCCGAGCTGACCATCGACAACGCCGCCGGCCTCAAGGTCGCCGTGATCGCCGCCCAGTGGCACGAGCAGGTGATGAACGGCCTGCTCGACGGCGCCCACCGCGCCCTCAAGGAACTGGGCGTCGCCGAGCCGACCGTCCTGCGCGTCCCCGGCACCTTCGAGCTGCCGGTCGCCGCCAAGCGCCTCGCCGAGCGCGGCTACGACGCCGTGATCGCCCTCGGCGTGGTGATCCGCGGCGGCACCCCGCACTTCGACTACGTCTGCCAGGCCGCCACCGCCGGCCTCACCCAGGTCGCCGTGGACACCGGCGTCCCGGTCGGCTTCGGCGTGCTGACCTGCGACAACGAGGAGCAGGCACTGGACCGCGCGGGCCTGCCGGGCTCCGCCGAGGACAAGGGCCACGAGGCGGTCACCGCGGCCGTCGCCACCGCCGCGGCGCTGCGCGCGCTCTGAGCGGCCGGCCGGGCCTGCGTCCCGGACCGTGGACGTCCACCGGACTGTCCACGGTCCGGAACCGTTTACCGTCCGTCCGTCCGCACGCCGTAAGGTGAGTCCCATCATGGCTTCGAAGACATTCGAGGAGCTCTTCTCCGAGCTCCAGCAGAAGGCCGCCACCGGCGACCCCTCGTCCTCCCGCACCGCGCAGCTCGTCCAGCAGGGCGTCCATGCGATCGGCAAGAAGGTCGTCGAGGAGGCCGCGGAGGTCTGGATGGCCGCCGAGTTCCAGTCCGACGAGCAGACCGCCGAGGAGATCTCCCAGCTCCTCTACCACCTTCAGGTGATGATGGTCGCCCGCGGACTGACCCTCGACGACGTCTACAAGTACCTCTAGGCCCCGGCCCGGAACCCCCCTCCACCCCCACCGAACAGGTAAGGAACTGACCTCCATGCTGCGCATCGCCGTCCCCAACAAGGGTTCGCTCTCGGGTCCTGCGGCGGAGATGCTCCATGAGGCCGGCTACCGGCAGCGCAAGGACGCCAAGGAGCTGGTCCTGGTCGACCCGGGGAACCAGGTCGAGTTCTTCTTCCTGCGCCCGCGCGACATCGCGGTGTACGTCGGCTCCGGCCGCCTCGACGTCGGCATCACCGGCCGTGACCTGCTGCTGGACTCGCACTCCAACGCCGAGGAGGTGCTCGCGCTCGGCTTCGCCGGCTCGACCTTCCGCTTCGCCCGCCCGGTCGGCGTGGACGTCGAGGACGTCAAGGGCCTGGAGGGCCTGCGGATCGCCACCTCCTACACCGGCCTGGTCGAGCAGCACCTCGCCGACCACGGGGTGAAGGCCACCGTCACCAAGCTGGACGGCGCGGTGGAGACCGCGGTGCAGCTGGGCGTCGCCGACGTGATCGCCGACGTGGTGGAGACCGGCACCAGCCTGCGCAACGCCGGCCTGGAGGTCTTCGGCGAGCCGATCCTGATCTCCGACGCCGTGGTGATCCGGCCCAAGGGCGCGGGCGAGGACCCGGCCGTCGAGCAGTTCCTGCGCCGGCTGCAGGGCGTGCTGGTGGCCCGCCGCTACGTGCTGATGGACTACGACATCCGCGCCGAGAACGTCGCCGCCGCCGTGGCGCTGACCCCCGGCCTGGAGTCGCCGACCGTCTCCCCGCTGCACACCGCGGGCTGGGTGGCGGTCCGCTCGATGGTGCTCCGCAAGGAGGCCCAGCAGATCATGGACGACCTGTGGGGCATCGGCGCCCGGGCCATCCTGGTGACCAACATCCACGCCTGCCGCCTCTGACCGGCTCGCGGGCATAAGCACCGGTTGAATGGGGGTGGGGCCGCCGTCGGGCGCCCCACCCCTTCCGTCACCACCCGAACCAGCACCCCGGAGCCCCCTCGTGTCCACCCCCGCCGAGTTCCCCGTCACCTGGGCCCCGCGCCGCACCCGCGCCGTGCTGCTGCCGGTCTGCGCGCTGCTGGTGGTGCTGTTCGCGGTGCTGGCCGTCGCCCTCCCGGCGAACTGGCAGCTCAACGACCGGATCATGATGGCGGTCAGCGGCGTGCTGTTCGCCGGCGTCGGTCTGATGCTGGCCCGGCCGCGGGTCAGCGCCGACGCCGAGGGCATCACCGTGGTCAACTTCGTCCGCAGCCGCCGGCTGGCCTGGGCCGAGGTCATCGGCGTGAACTTCCGCCAGGGCGACCCGTGGGCCACCCTCGACCTCGCCGACGGCACCTCGCTGGCCGCCGTCGGCATCCAGTCCGGGGTGGGCAAGGCCCAGGCCATCGCCGACGCCCGCGCCCTGCGCGACCTGGTCGCCCGGAACAGCGGCTGAGCGAGGCGCGGCGGCCGTGCCCCGTCCGGCGCGAGCGTGCCCGGTCCGGCGCGGCCGGGCCCGGAGCGGCGAGCACGCCCCCGTCCGGCGCGGCCGGGCCCGGCGCATCGGGCCGCGCCCGGTACCACGCTCCGGGCGGGTCCGAACGCGGATCCGACGGTCGCACGGGTATGGTCTACGCTGGTAAAAGCGGGGCAAAGGCATTGCCCTGCCCGAAATCGACCTGAGGAGTGACACTCCCCGTCCATGGACGATCCGTCCGGTAGTACCTGCGCCGCCCTCCTTCCGACCCCCGGAAGGCAGGCGGCACTGTGATCACCGCCTGGCTGCTGCTGTTCGCGGCCCTCCTGCTCATCCTCGCCAACGGCCTCTTCGTGGCCGCCGAGTTCGCCTTCGTGACCGTGGAGCGCGGCGCCGTCGAGCGCGCCGCCGAGGCCGGGGACGCCAAGTCCGGCCGGGTCTCCCGGGCCCTGCGGCACCTCTCCTTCGAGCTCTCCGGTGCCCAGCTCGGCATCACCGTCACCTCGCTGGTGGTCGGCATGCTCGCCGAGCCCGCCCTGTCGACCCTGCTGAAGCCGGTGTTCACCGGCATCGGCCTGCCCGCCGGCGCCGCCCGCGGCGCCGCCGTGGTGATCGGCATGCTGCTCGCCACCGTCGTCCAGATGGTGATCGGCGAGCTCGTCCCGAAGAACTGGGCGATCTCCCACCCGCTCCAGGTGGCCCGCGCGGTCGCCGCCCCGCACATGGCGTTCTCCCGGGTCTGCCGCCCGCTGATCAGCGTGCTGAACGGCTCCGCCGACCGCACCGTGCGGGCCTTCGGCATCGAGCCGCAGGAGGAGCTGGGCCACGCCCGCACCCCCGCCGAGCTGGTCTCGCTCGCCCGGCACTCCGCCAAGGCGGGCGCGATAGACGAGGAGTCGGCCACCCTGTTCGTGCGCACCCTCGGCCTCGGCGACCTCACCGCGGAGTCCGTGATGACCCCGCGCGTCGACGTCTCCGCGCTCCAGCGCGACGCCAGCGCCGCCGACGTCCTCAACCTCACCCGGGCCACCGGCCTGTCCCGCTTCCCGGTCTACACCGACAGCCTGGACGAGGTCACCGGCACCGTCACGCTCAAGGACGCGCTCGCCGTGCCCGCCGAGCGGCGCGGCTCGGTGCGGGTCGCCGACCTCTCCGTCCCGCCGCTGCTGGTGCCCGAGACGCTCCCCGCCGAGCGGCTGCTCGACCAGCTGCGCCGCCTCCAGCCGATGGCCATCGTGGTCGACGAGTACGGCGGCACCGCCGGCGTGGTCACCGTCGAGGACATCGTCGAGGAGATCGTCGGCGCGGTGCAGGACGAGCACGACCCCGCCGACACCCCCGAACTGCTGCCGCTGGCGCCGGTCGAGGGGCAGCCCGTCTGGGCGGCCGACGGCCGCGCCCGGCTCGACCAGCTGGAGGCCATCGGCCTGCACGCCCCGGAGGGCCCGTACGAGACGCTGGCCGGCCTGGTCGCCGACCTGCTCGGCAAGCTCCCCGACCCCGGTGAGCAGACCGAACTGCCCGGCTGGCGGTTCACCGTCGAGGCCGTGGACCGCCACCGGACCAGCCGGGTCCGGGTGGAACGCACCGCCGACCACCACCACTTCCTGGGCGACGACGAGGACGGGACCCGATGACCGCGCTCCAACTGGCCGTCGCCCTCCTGCTGCTGCTCGGCAACGCCTTCTTCGTCGGCGCCGAGTTCGCCGTCGTCTCGGTCCGCCGCAGCCAGATCGAACCGCTCGCCGAGGCGGGCAACAAGCGCGCCCGCACCGTGCTGCACGCGCTGTCCAACGTCTCCGCGATGCTCGCCGCCGCCCAGCTGGGCATCACCGTCTGCTCGCTGGGCCTGGGCGCGCTCGCCGAGCCGACCATCGCCCACCTGCTGGAGGGCCCGTTCCACGCGATGGGCATCCCCGCCGGCCTGCAGCACCCGCTGGCGTACGGCATCTCGCTGGCCGTGGTGGTCTACCTGCACATGGTGATGGGCGAGATGGTGCCGAAGAACATGGCGCTGGCCGGCCCCGAGAAGGCCGCGCTCTGGCTCGGCCCGCCGCTGGACCGGCTCGCCCGCTGGCTGGCCCCGGTGATCGCCTTCCTCAACTCCTTCGCCAACGGCGTGCTCAAGCTGTTCAAGGTGGAGAGCAAGGACGAGGTGGAGTCGGTGTTCACCACCGAGCAGCTGATGTACCTGCTCGCCGACTCGCGGGACGCCGGACTGCTGGAGAAGGACCGCCAGGAGCGCCTGGAGGACGCCCTGGAGCTGGGCCGCCGCCCGCTCACCGACGTCCTGCTCACCCCCGAGCAGCTGGTCACCGTGGACACCAAGGTGACCGCCGCCCAGATCGAGGAGCTGGCGCTGCGCACCGGCTTCTCGCGCTTCCCGGTCACCGACGGCGACCCGGCCGGCCACGGCTACCTCGGATACCTGCACCTCAAGGACATCCTCGACGTCGAGGACCCGACGGTGCCGGTCCCGGCCCGCCTGTGGCGGCCGATCACCGTGCTGCGCGGCACCCTGCCGCTGGACGACGCGCTGGGCGCGATGCGCCGGGCCGCCTGCCACCTCGCGGCCGTCCTCGACCAGGACGGGCGCACCCTCGGCGTGGTGATGCTGGAGGACGTGCTGGAGGAGCTGGTCGGCGAGGTGTACGACCCCGACCACCGCTCGGCCGCGTAGGACCGCGTCCTGGTTCCCGAAGCCGCTCCGCTACGGGCGATTCCGCTCTGAGCGTGCCGCCGTTCCCATGCCGGCCACCCGTTGTGCAGGGTGGTCGGCATGAGACTTCTCCTGCTGGGTGGTACGGAGTTCGTGGGGCGGGCCGTCGCCGAGGCGGCGCTGGAGCGGGGATGGGAGGTGACGGTCTTCCACCGGGGGACGCACGCCGCGCCGCCCGGGACGCGGGTCCTGCACGGGGACCGCACGGCCGGGGGCGGGCTCGCCGCCCTGGCCGAGGGGGAGTGGGACGCGGTGGCGGACACCTGGTCGGCCGCCCCGTCGGCGGTGCGCGACAGCGCCCGCCTGCTGGCCGGCCGGGCCGGGCGCTACGCCTACGTGTCCAGCCGGTCGGTGTACGCCTACCCGACGCCGGCCGGCGCCGACGAGAGCGCCCCGGTGGTGGACGGCTCGCCGGACGACGGCGAGGTGCCCTACGCCGAGTCCAAGCGCGGCGGGGAACTGGCGGCGCTGGAGGCCTTCGGTGACCGGGCACTGCTGATCCGTGCCGGGCTGATCGTCGGACCGTACGAGAACATCGGCCGGCTGCCCTGGTGGCTGAACCGGATCGCCCGCGGCGGCCCGGTGCTCGCCCCCGGCCCGCGCGACCTCGGCCTCCAGTTCATCGACGTCCGCGACCTCGCCGGCTGGACCCTGGACGCCCTCGCGGCCGGCCTCGGCGGCCCCTACGACCTGGTCGGCCCGCGCGGGCACAGCACCACCGGCGAACTGCTGGAGGCCTGCGCGGCGGTCACCGGTGCGGACGCCGAGCTGCGCTGGACGGCCCCGGAGGCGGTCGCCGCGGCCGGGATCGAGCCGTGGACGGAGCTGCCGTTCTGGGTCCCGCCGGGCGAGCTGTACGACACCGTGCACGGCGCGGACGTGAGCAGGGCGCTCGCCGCCGGGCTGCGCTGCCGGCCGGCGGCCGAGACGGTCGCCGACACCTGGGCGTGGCTGCGCTCGATCGGCGGCGTCGCCCCGCAGCGCCCGGACCGGCCGGCGGTCGGCCTGGCCCCGGAGAAGGAGGCCGGGGCGCTGGCCGGCTGACGCCGCACCCCGCCCGCCGGTGGCCGGGGCTACGCGCTCCGGCCCCGGCCGTCGATCAGCTCGCCGTAGGCCTGCACCAGGTCCGGCAGCCGCAGCGTGGCGAGGTCCTCCCGGCCGGGCGGCTCGCGCAGCAGGGTGAGCCGCAGGTCCCGGTAGGCGCAGGACTTCTCGTACAGGGTGCGGATGAACCGCCCGTTGCCGAGCTCGTCGATCCAGCCCTCGCGCACCACGTGGGTGCAGATCGAGGCCAGCTCCTCGGCGGCGTCCTCGTCCCAGCCGTCGCCGTCCTGCCCGGCGAGCGCGGCGCCGATCGCGGTCAGCTCGCCGGGGCGGTAGCTGGGGAAGTCGACCCGGGTGGTGAAGCGGGAGTTCAGACCGGGGTTGGTGGCCAGCAGCCGGTTCATGCCCTCGGGGTAGCCGGCCAGGATCACCACCAGCCGGTCCCGGTTGTCCTCGGCACGCTTGAGCAGGACCTGGAGCGCCTCGTCGCCGTACGCGTCGCCCTTGCTGTAGCCGGAGTTGGAGAGGCTGTAGGCCTCGTCGATGAAGAGTACGCCGTCCAGCGCGGAGTCGATCAGCTCGTTCGCCTTGACGGCCGTCTGACCAAGGAACTCGCCGACCAGGTCCGCCCGTTGGGCCTCGACCAGATGGTCGCCGGAGAGCAGGCCGAGGGCGTGGAAGACCCGGCCCAGGATCCGTGCCACGGTGGTCTTGCCGGTGCCGGAGGGGCCGGAGAAGACGAAGTGGCGCTTGGGCGGCTGGACCGGCAGGCCCTGTTCGGCGCGCAGCCGGGCCATCCGCAGCTGGGCGGAGAGCGCCCGTACCTGCCGCTTGACCGGCTCCAGGCCGACCATCCGGGAGAGTTCGGCCAGCGCGGCGTCCAACTCGGCCTGGTCGCCCTCGCGTTCGAGCGCCGGGGAGGTGCTGGTGAGGCGGGGGAGGGCGGCCGGGCCGCGCGCCGGCGCGGGCGCGGCGGGGGAGACGGCGGCGGGCTGCGGCGCGGTGGAGCCGGAGCGTCCGCCGGCGGCCAGCGGGGGCGGTGCGCCGCTCGGGCCGGACCTGTTGTCGGTGCCCGCGCCCGGACCGGCGGCGGTCGGCACCACCGGGGAGCGGCCGACGTCCGGCTCCGGCGCGTCCGCCCCGTCCGGCAGGGGCTCGTCCGGGAACGGCGCGTCCGGGAAGGGCGCGTCCGGCAGGGACCCGTCGGCGAACGGGGCGTCGGCGAACGGGGCATCGGCGAACGGGAGGTCCGTGAACGGCCCGTCCGTGAACGGCGCTCCGGTGAGCGCGTCGTCGGTGAGCGGCCCGTCGAGCACCGGGCCGCCGAAGGGGTCCGGGCCTCCGGGGGCCCCGGGCGGGTCGAAGTCCGGCGGGTCCAGCAGCGCGGCGTCCAGCGCGTCCTCCTCCGGCCCGCCCGCCCGTCCGGCCTCCCGGCCCCCGCCGAGCGCGTCCAGCAGGGTGTCGGCGACGGCGTCCTCGGCGGCGATCGCCGCGAGCCGGGCCGCGGTGTCCATGAACGACGGATCGGCCCGGTGTACCGCCCGGTAGAGGGGTAACGCGGCCGCGCTGCGCCCGGCGCCCTCGTAGGCGCGGCCCAGCCAGTAGCGCAGCTCCTTGCGCTGCGGCTGCTCGGAACGGCAGCGGGCGAGCGAGGCGGCGAGCGGGGCCTGCGCCTGGGCGCACATGTCCAGCCGGACCCGCGCCATGCCGGCGAAGAGCCCGGCCTCGATGCCGAGCAGCGCGTCGTCGAGCAGCCGGTCGGTGTCCCGGATCAGCTGTTCCCAGTCCTTGAGCAGATAGGAGCGGCAGGCGTGCAGGAAGCGGGCCGACGGGTCCTCGGCGGGGGTCGGGCACTGCTCCAGCGCCTGGTCCAGCTCGGCGAGGTGACGGCCGTCCAGCCAGTGCGAGGCGTGGGCGAGGGCGAGGTCGCGGGGGGTCTCCAGCACCGGCTGCACCCACCAGCCGAGCCAGTACCAGGAGCTGAGCGGCCGGGCGTGGCGCCGGCGCTGCTCGCCGAAGCGCTTGCGGTGGCGGTGCATGGCGAGCAGCGCGCCGGAGGTGTCGCTGCGCAGCGCGTGCAGGCCGAGCCAGGCGTCGGCCATGCCGGGGTCGAGCCGCACGGCGGCCCGGAACTCCTCCTCGGCGCGGCTGTACGCGCCGGCCGTGTAGGCGTCCATGGCACGCAGCCAGGCGCGGTCGGCGAGCCGGTTCGGTGCCGGGCCGCCCGCGTTGTTGCTCTGGGAACTCTCGTTCGTCACTCAACGCCCCCCGCGGTGTGGCTCGGGGCCCGGCCGGTGCGGTGGTGGGCGGGACCCCGCCGGTGGTCGTCTGCCCCCGGGGCGCAGATGCGCCTGCGAGGAATCGTACCGGCGCCGGGCTGATCCGGAAGGGTGCCGCACGATGTCAAAAGCGATCGGGCGGGCGGGCGTTGACGGATGGCCGGATCCGGGGCGGGATGGTCGGACGATATCCCCGGCTCACGGGGGAACAAGCCGGGGATACCGGGTCCGAGGTCGCGGAATCCAGGAATCCGGCAACGAGTGAGAACCTATTTCCTGGTGATCCCGCAGGTCAAGGTGATTGTTGAAGGTTCACCGACGGTGCTCGGCGCGATCCGCCCGGTCACCCCGTCGACCACCGTGCCGGCGTGCGGACGGCTCGGGTCGGCGGCGAAATGCGCCGATTCGGCGACCGCCCAGCCGGCCCAGAACTCCGCCAGCTCCGGGCCGTCCCGCTGTTCGCCGCGCCGCCGGGCCGCCGCCGCGTCCAGGTCCATCCACACCAGCCGGCTGAGCCACGGCCGCACCGCGCGCCGCCCGGCGCCCACCCCCTCGACCAGGACCACCGGTGCGGACGGCACCTCGGCCGTGCCGGCGAACCGGTGCAGCGTCCAGTCGTACACCCGGTGCCGCGCGTCCCGGCCCGCCGCCAGCGGCTCCAGCACCTGCGCGCGCAGTCGGCCGGTCCAGCCGAACGGCTCGGCGTGCGTCGCCAGGTCGTCCAGGTGCACCACCGGGGCACCGCCCAGCGCGGCCGACAGCCGGCCGGCGAAGGTGGTCTTGCCCGAGCCCGCGTGCCCGTCCACGGCGACCAGCCGCACCGGACCGCAGGACGGCGGCAGCGCCCGCAGCTCGGCGGCGAGCGCTTGGAGAGCGGCGCTCGCGCCGGCAGCGCTGCTTGAACCGGGAGCACCGCTCGCACCAGGAACGCCGCTCGGATCAAGAGCATCGCTCGCACCGGGAGCGCCGCACGCGTCGGGAGCAGCGCGTCCGCCGGACGCGGCGGCGGTGCGGGGCCCCACTACCGGGGCGGCGGAAGTCTCGGAAGCAGCCACAACGTCAACCCTACGGGGGCCGGTGCGCCGGTACGGACAGTGATCCGGTGCAGGTCGTGACGCCGGCGCCGTGATCGGGCATACTCGCATCGCCGAGCATGTGAACGGCCGTTCACCGTGATCCGGTGCCGGCCGGGCCGAGCTGCCACACCCCGCGCGGGCCCGACCACTCCTCGGGGCCCGGCGCACGACCGAGGAGGCGACCAGCCACCATGACCACCTCCCCCGCGAAGGCCGTCGACCGCCAGCTGCCCAGCGAGGAGGCCCGGGAGCTCCTCGCCCTCACCCGGGACCTCGTCCAGCGCGAGCTGCTGCCGCGCGCCGCGGAGGACGAGGCCGCCGGCCGGTTCCCGCGCGAGGTCTTCGGCACGCTCGGCGAGGCCGGACTGCTCTCGCTCCCCTACGAGGAGCGCCACGGCGGCGGCGACCAGCCCTACGAGGTCTACCTCCAGGTCCTGGAGGAGCTGGCGTCCGGCTGGCTGGCCATCGGCCTCGGCGTCAGCGTGCACACCCTCTCCTGCCACGCGCTCGCCACCTTCGGCACCGATGAGCAGCGCGACCGCTGGCTGCCCGGCATGCTCTCCGGCGAGCAGCTCGGCGCCTACTGCCTCTCCGAGCCGCAGTCCGGCTCCGACGCCGCCGCCCTGCGCACCCGCGCCGAGCTGGACGGCGAGGACTACGTGGTCAACGGCACCAAGGCCTGGATCACCCACGGCGGCCGGGCCGACTTCTACAGCGCCCTGGTGCGCACCGGCGAGGAGGGCTCGCGCGGCATCAGCTGCCTGCTGGTGCCCGGCGACCAGGAGGGCCTCTCGGCCGCCCCGCCGGAGCAGAAGATGGGCATGAAGTCCTCGCCGACCGCCCAGCTGCACTTCGACGGCGCCAGGGTCCCCCGCGAGCGGCTGATCGGCACCGAGGGCCAGGGCTTCCAGATCGCGCTCGGCGCGCTGGACTCCGGCCGGCTCGGCATCGCCGCCTGCGCGATCGGCGTCGCCCGGGCCGCGCTCGACCTCGCCGTCGAGTACGCCGGCACCCGTCGGCAGTTCGGCCGGCCGATCGCCGACTTCCAGGGCCTGTCCTTCATGCTCGCCGACATGGCCACCCAGATCGAGGCCGGCCGCGCGCTCTACCTGGCCGCCGCCCGCCGCCGCGACGCCGGCCTGGCGTTCTCCAAGGAGGCGGCGATGGCCAAGCTGTTCTGCACCGACGCCGCGATGCGGGTGACCACCGACGCCGTCCAGGTGCTCGGCGGCTACGGCTACACCCAGGACTTCCCGGCCGAGCGCTTCATGCGCGAGGCCAAGGTGCTGCAGATCGTCGAGGGCACCAACCAGATCCAGCGCCTGGTGATCGGCCGCCACCTCACGAAGTCCTGACCCCCCGACCGGCCGCTCCCGCCCCGCCCGCCGCGCGCGGGTGCCGGGCGGGGCGGCCCGCGAACGGCCTCCGGGCGCCGCTCCAGGGTGCGGAGCGACGCCCGGAGGCCGTTGTCGTCGGACTGCGCCGGACTGCGTCCGGACTTTCGTCGAACCGTTCGTCGAACCGTCAGAGGCCGCGCGGCGTGCGGGGGTTCAGCGCCGCGAGAACCGGCTCCGCTGCTCGGGGATGGCCGGCGCGGGCACCGAGCGGACCGGGCGGTGGACCAGCGCGTGCGAGAACGGCTGGGTGCGCCAGTCGTGCTCGCCCGGCAGCGCCGGCAGCGCGTCCAGCGCGCCGGACCCGGCGTCCTCGGCGCTCTCCACCTCGGCCAGGTCGTCCGTCGGCGTGCCCGAACCGGGGCAGAGCGCGGGCGAGAAGGGGTGCCAGGGTCGCGGCAGGACGGCGTGCTGCGGGAGCCGCTCCTCGTCGCCCACCAGGGCGATCGGGCGCCGGCACGAAGGGCAGTGCACCCGGACGATCTCCCAGGTGTCCGCCTCGCCCGGATCCACCCCCGGCAGGGTCTCGTCGGGGACCGCGAGGTCCTCGCGGTCGGTCATATCGTGGGCGTCGTCCGCGCCCGTCGGGCGCTGGTCGGTAACGCGCATGGTGATCCCCCTCGGATCGGGCCCGGCGTGGTCGCCCGGGGCCACAACCAGCACTTCCCGCCGAAACGGACTCATAACCCTGCGGTTCGGCGCACTGTGATGCACCGGGTGTGTCCTTCGCCACATTCGTCCGGCATGTGCCCGCGCGGCACCCCGGGGCGCGCCTGGTGGCAGCGCGCGCCCCCGTGCCGTGATCCACGCGCCCCCGAGGGGGTAGGTTTGCGCCTTGTGGAGGATCTCGACCAACGCATCGTCCAGCTGCTCCTCCAGGACGGCCGGATGAGCTACACGGACCTGGGCAAGGCCACCGGCCTGTCCACCTCGGCGGTGCACCAGCGGGTGCGCCGGCTGGAACAGCGCGGGGTGATCCGCGGGTACACCGCGATCGTCGACCCGGACGCCGTCGACCTGGCGCTGACCGCCTTCATCTCGGTCAAACCCTTCGATCCCAGCGCCCCGGACGACACGCCGGAGCGGCTGGCCGACCTGCCCGAGATCGAGGCCTGCCACAGCGTCGCCGGCGACGAGAACTACATCCTCAAGGTCCGCGTCGGCGCCCCCGGCGACCTGGAGGACCTGCTGGCCCGCATTCGCAGCGCCGCCGGCGTGTCCACCCGCACCACCGTCGTGCTGTCCACCCCCTACGAGGCGCGCCCCCCGAAGCTCTGACCAGCGCGTGCGGGGGTGCAGACTAGGCCGCATGACCGAACGCACCTTCCGGACCGTCCTGCTGCGCGGCGGCGCCGTCTACAGCCCCGCCGACCCCTTCGCCACCGCCATGCTCGTCGAGGGCGAGCACGTCGCCTGGGTCGGCAGCGACGGCGCCGCCGAGGCGTACGCGCGGACCGCCGACGAGATCGTCGAACTGGACGGCGCCCTGGTCACCCCCGCCTTCGTCGACGCCCACGTCCACGCCACCTCCGCCGGGCTCGCGCTCACCGGCCTCGACCTCACCGGCACCCCCTCGCTGGCCGCCGCCCTCGCCGCCCTCACCGACTTCGTCGCCGCCGAGGAGCAGCCCGGCGGCGTGCTGATCGGCCACGGCTGGGACGAGACCGGCTGGCCGGAGGGCCGCCCGCCCACCCTCGCCGAGCTGGACGCCGCCGCCGGTGGCGCCGCCGTCTACCTCTCCCGCACCGACGTGCACTCCGGCCTCGCCACCAGCGCCCTGCGCGCGCTGACCGACGGCCTCGCCGAGCAGTCCGGCTTCCACCCCGACGGCCCGCTCACTCGCGACGCCCACCACGCCGTGCGGCTGACCGCGCTCGCCCGCCTCACCCCCGGCCAGCGGCACGCCGCCCAGCGCGCCACGCTGGCCCGCGCCGCCGAACTCGGCATCGGCGCGCTGCACGAGTGCGCCGGCCCCGGGATCTCCTCCGAGGAGGACCTCACCGCCCTGCTGGAGCTGGCCGCCGAGGGCACGGGCCCCGAGGTGTTCGGCTACTGGGGCGAGCTGAGCGAGCGCGGCGGCGTCGAGACCGCCCGCCGGCTCGGCGCCGTCGGCGCCGGCGGCGACCTCTTCGTGGACGGCGCGCTCGGCTCGCACACCGCCTGCCTGCGCCACGACTACAGCGACGCCCCGCACACCGGCGCCGCCTACCTGACCGCCGCCCAGGTCGCCGACCACGTCGCCGCGTGCACCGAGGCCGGCCTCCAGGCCGGGTTCCACGCCATCGGCGACGCCGCGGTCGCCGCCGTCGTCGAGGGCGTGCGGGCCGCCGGCGACCGGGTCGGCGCCGACCGGGTCCGGGCGCTGCGCCACCGGGTCGAGCACGCCGAGGCGCTGGACGACGAGACCGTCGCCGCCTTCGCCGCCCTGGGCCTGACCGCCTCCGTGCAGCCCGCCTTCGACGCCGCCTGGGGCGGCGAGGACGGCATGTACGTCCAGCGCCTGGGCGCCGAGCGGGCCGCCGCGCTCAACCCGTTCGCCGCGCTGCTGCGCTCCGGCGTCCCGCTGGCCTTCGGCTCGGACGCCCCGGTCACCCCGCTCGACCCCTGGGGCACCGTGCGGGCCGCCGCCTTCCACCGCACCCCCGCGCACCGGATCTCCGTGCGGGCCGCGTTCACCGCCCACACCCGCGGCGGCTGGCGCGCGATCGGCCGCGACCAGGACGGCGTGCTCGTGCCCGGCGCGGTCGCCAGCTTCGCGATCTGGGCCGCCGGCGACCTGGTCGTCCAGGCCCCCGACGACCGGGTGGCCGGCTGGTCGACCGACCCGCGCTCCGGCACCCCGGGCCTGCCCGACCTCACCCCCGGCGAGCCGCTGCCGGTCTGCCTGCGCACCGTGGTCCGCGGCCGCACCGTGCACCTGGCGGCCGCCGGGTAACGTGCGCCGGTACGGCGGGGGCGGCCGGTGACGCGACCGGCCGCCCCCGCACCGCACCGGTACGACCCTCAGCTCACGGCCGGGTGTCGTTCCGGGGTACCTTCTTCGGACAGCGTCCGAACAGCCGTCCCCGTTCCCCCGCGGGGCGGCGGCGAGAGAGATGGTGCGACGGTGGCCATGCCCGTCACCCAGGAGCGGTCCGGGACCGCACCCGAGTCCCCCGACGAGGCACCGGGCCCGGGCCGCGGCGCCCGCGCCCTCGCCAGGATCCGGGCCGGCCTTCCCCGCACGGGCCTGGCCGCGCTGGCCGGACTGCTGCTCGCGCTGGCCTTCCCGCCCTTCGACCTCTGGCCGCTCTCGGTCCTCGGCGTCGCCGCGCTCTCCCTGCTCACCCGGGGCCGCACGGCGCGGCAGGCCGCCTGGACCGGCTTCGCCTTCGGCCTGCCGTTCTTCCTGATGCTGCTGAGCTGGCTGCGGGTGGTCGGCTGGGACGCCACCATCGGCCTGTCGGTCGTCGAGGCGCTGTTCCTGGCCGCTCTCGGCTCCGGCCTCGCCGTCACCTCCCGGCTGCCCGCCTGGCCGCTGTGGGGCGCCTGCCTGTGGATCACCCAGGAGTGGGCCCGCGACCGGCTGCCGCTCGGCGGCTTCCCCTGGGGCCGGCTGGCCTTCGCCAACACCGCCACCCCGTACACCCCGCTGGCCGCGCTCGGCGGCGCCCCGCTGGTGACCTTCGCGGTCGCCCTCTCCGGCACCCTGCTGGCCTGGGCCGCCCTGCGGGTGGCCGGCCGGGGCGCCGCGCGGCGCCCGGTGCAGGCCGCGGCCGCCGGCCTCGGCGCCGTCGCCGCACTGCTCGCCGGCTACCTGGTCCCGGTGCCCACCGCGCCCGCCGACACCGTCAAGGTCGCCGTCATCCAGGGCAACGTGCCCAACCCCGGCATGGACTTCCTCGGCCGCCCGATGATGGTGCTCAACAACCACGCCGCCGCCACCGAGAAGCTCGCCGCGGACATCAAGGCCGGCCGGGCCGAGAAGCCGGACATCGTGATCTGGCCGGAGAACTCCTCCGACCTCGACCCGTTCAGCGACCCGCTGGCCTACGCGCGGATCGACGAGGCGGTGCGCGCGATCGGCGTGCCCACCCTGGTCGGCACCCTGGTCGACGGACCCGACGAGCAGCACGTGCAGAACGAGGGCATCGTCTGGGACCCGAAGACCGGCCCCGGCGCCTCCTACACCAAGCAGCACCCGGTGCCGTTCGGCGAGTACGTGCCCTTCCGCGACCAGCTGTCCAAGGTCATCACCCGCCTCCAGCGGGTCGCCCGGGACTTCTACCCCGGGGACCACAACGGCGTCATGCAGCTCGGCCCGGCCCGGATCGGCGACGTCATCTGCTTCGAGGTCGCCTACGACGAGATCGTCCGCGACACCGTCGACCAGGGCGCCCGGGTCCTCGTCGTGCAGACCAACAACGCCACCTACGCCAAGACCGGCCAGCCGGAGCAGCAGCTCGCGATGAGCCGGCTGCGCGCCGTCGAGCACGGCCGCGCGGTGCTGATCGCCGCGACCAGCGGCATCAGCGCGGTGATCGCCCCGGACGGCAGCGTCGTCCAGCGCACCGAGGAGCTGACCGCCGCCGAGCTGTCCGCGACCGTCCCGCTGCGCGACGGCACCACCGTCGCCGACCGGGTCGGCGCCGCCCCCGAGTGGATCCTCGCGGTGGCCGGCCTGCTCGCCTGCGCCGGTGGCGTCCTGCTCACCCGCCGGCGGCGCGCCGCCGCGGCCGCCGCCCCCGGTGGAACACCGGCCGCCGGCTGATCGTTGGACCAGGTGGTGCCGTAGCCGGCCCGGACCTCCCGTGCGGCGCGCAGAGCACCGCTTGGAGTGGATTCGTACCGTGACCCAGCAAGCTACCCCCGCCCGTCCGGCGCCGCGCTCGAAGCTGCGGCGGGTGCTGCCGCTGCTGCTGACCGCCTGGCTGGTGCTGGAGATCTGGCTGCTGGTCCAGGTCGGCTCGTGGCTGGGCGGCCTGACCGTGGTGCTGCTGCTGATCGCCGGAGCGGTGATCGGCGGCTCGCTGATCAAGCGGGCCGGCGCGCGGGCGCTGTCGGCCGCCTTCGAGCAGACCCGTGACCCGAAGTCGAAGCAGCCGCAGACCGGCACCAGCCTGACCGTACTGGCCGGCCTGCTGCTGATCCTGCCGGGGTTCCTCTCGGACGTCCTGGCGCTGACCCTGCTGTTCCCGCCGACCCGCGCGCTGTGGCGGGCGGGCGGGCGCCGGGTGGCCGACAAGGCGCTGCGCTCCACGTCGGGCGTCGGCGCCGATCCGTTCGCGGACGCGATGCGGCTGCAGGAGCAGCTGCGCATCCACCGCCCCGACGGCAAGGTGATCCAGGGCGAGGTGGTCGAGCCGGGCAGCGGTCCGGGGGCCGGGCCGCAGGGGCCGGACACCACCTACCGGCCGCCGATCAACGGCTGACCGTCCGCCTTCCCGGATCTGCCCGGACGTGCCCGGACGCCCCGCGCGTCCGGGCACATCCGTTTCCCGTACGTCCGCTTCCCGTGCGTTCCCGCACGTCCGCTTCCCGTGCGCGGCTCCCGGTGGATCCGGGCCACGCGAAAGGGACCCTGGTGACCAGGGTCCCTTTTCGCGTGCTCCCGCCCGTCGGCGGGAGCGGGGTCAGGCGCTCTTGCGGGTGTCCCGCGGGTGCACCGCGAGGTTCATCCCACCGGAGCGGAGCACGGCCAGCCGCTCGGCCAGCACCTCCTCCAGCTCCTCGCGCGTCCGGCGCTCCATCAGCATGTCCCAATGGGTGCGCGTCGGCTTCACCTTCTTCTCCTCCGGCTCGTCGCCGTCGAGGAGGGCCGCCTCCTGGCCGCAGAAACGGCATTCCCAAACTGCGGGAATCTCCGCCTCGACCGAGAAGGGAACCTCGAATCGGTGTCCGTTCTGACATGCGTACTCGACGGTCTGGCGGGGAGCCAGATCGATACCACGGTCGGTCTCGTAGCTAGTGGCCCCGAGTCGCGTGCCGCGGAGAGCTCGCTCGCTCATGAATCGTGCCTCCCGGGCTTATGGCCCACAGGACTAGTGGTCGCTGTTCTTCGTCGTTCGGTCAACGCTCGGCTTCCGACGAAGATTCCCGTCCCGGGACATGCGTCGTCTGTCGTGCCGCCCCTGTTTGTACCCACCGGCGCCCGATTTGTCACATCTGGCCGGTGATATCACCCCAGGTGTCACCTATTTCACATCTGGCGATCGGGCCGCCGTTCCCGCACGAGCGTACCGGGAGCGCAGCCGGCGGCATGCGCCGCCCCTCCGCTCCGGGGCCGGGCGGGCCGATCAGGCGAGCGGGCGGAAGCGTAGCGCGGCCGGGCTCTTGGCGAGGTCCACCCCGGGGAGCGGCTCGGGGAGCGGCGCGGGCCGCGGCCCGTCGCCGGGCTCCGCCGGGAGGGGCTCCACCGGCCGGCCGGGCACGGCCGGGGCGGGCGCCTCGGTGCGGGTGTCGCGGTGCGGCAGCAGGGCGATCACCGCGTCCCGCAGCGCGGCCGGGGCGTCCTCGTCCAGCGGGTCGACGGTGGCCGGCACCTGGAGCCGGACCGGGGCGCCGGTGCCGATCCGGGCGTAGCCGCGCCCGGCGGGGGCCTGGGCGGCGGGCACGATGTCCAGCGGAACGCCGAGCGCCGCGTGGCCCTCCTCGGGGCCGGCCGGACCGAGCACCACCCGGGCCCGGGTGGTGGCCCGCACGCTCGGGGAGATCCGGTCCCGGGCCTCGATGTCGTCGGCGACCACCACGGTGACCCGGGCCGCCCGGCCGTGCCGCAGCGGCAGCTCCAGCAGGTCCTGAGGGTCCGGGCGGCCCTCGGCGTGGGCCAGCTCGCTCAGCTCGGTGGGGTGGTCCAGCAGCAGCCACAGCGGCCGGCTGACGTCCTGCGGCGGGGCGGTGCCGGTGTGCCGGGCGGCGTTGAGCACGGTGAGCCGGCGTCCGGTCTCCTCGGCGGCCCACTGCAGCGCGGCCAGCGCGCCGTGCAGGCTGGTCTCCACGGTGTGCACGCCGGGCCGGTTGACCAGGCAGGCGTGCTCGCCGGTCCCGGCGCCGTCGATCACCACCAGGTCGGCGAACGGCAGGGCCTGCAGCGCCACCGAGCGCACCAGGCTGGAGGTGCCGTAGCCGCTGACGCCGAGTGCCAGCAGGTGCGGCTCGGCCGAGCGCGGTCCGGTGCGCCAGACCACCGGGGGCTGCTGGGTGAGCGCCCCGCCCTGGTGCACCGGGATGGTGCGGGCGCTGCCGTCCTCGTCGGTGAAGCCGAGCACGATCTCGCCCGGGGCCGCCACGAACCGCTGGGCGGCGATGTCCGCGGGCAGCGGCGCCAGCGCGGCGATCCGCAGCGTGTTGGACTCCTCGTCCCAGTCGAAGCGGTACTCCCTGGCCCGCCCGGCCTTGCCCTGGACGACCTGCTCGATGCGGGCCCGGGCGCCGGGCTCGGTGTCGGTGAAGTACGCGGGGTAGGCGATCTCCAGCCGGGCGAGCCGGCCCTCGGCGTCGAACTCCCACCCGGAGAAGACGTCCCGGTAGCTGCCCTCGTAGTGGTAGAGCGGGCTGAATCCCTCCGGCCCGGCCAGGTACGGGGTGAGCGCGGCGTACAGCGCGGTGAGCTTGACGTCCGCGAGGTCCGGCTCGGGCGCGGCGGGCGCGGCCTTGGGCGCGCGGCCCGCCCAGGCGGCGCTGGCCATCAGCGCGATCAGCGCGAACAGCAGGCCGTGCGGCAGCAGGTAGATCCCGATCAGCATCGCGGCGGTCAGGAAGAGCGTCGGCCCGCGCCGGTCCTTCGGGGTGGCCTGCCAGCGGTCCTTGGCCCAGGCGGCGTGGTGGCGCAGCCCGCGGCCGATGACGGTGAGCGGCGCGAACATGTCGGAGGCGTGGTCGCCGGCCGTGCGGACGAGGTCGCGGCCCTTGCTGAGGTGGTGGCGGTTGAGTGGCATTCCTGGCTCCCCGGGCGAGTGGGACGGTCGGTGGGAGGGGCGTGCTGCAACGACCGGGCCCGGGGCGGTGGGATCCGCGCCCCGGGCCCGTGCGGGGGTCCTAGAACTTGATGCCGCCGAGGAGGCCGGCGAGGCTGGCGCCGCCCGCGGTGATGCTCGGCGCGATCGAGGAGCCGGCGACGTAGAAGCCGAAGAGGGCGCAGACGAGGGCATGGGAGACCTTGAGTCCGTCCCTGCGGAAGAAGAGGAAGGCGATGGTGCCGAACAGGACGATGCCGGAAATCGAGAGGATCACGATCTGCTCCTCGGGGAGGGTACGGGGACAGTGCCACGGAAAGTGCCACAATCGTGACAAAAGGTAATAGCTGATGGAACGGGGCAAATGGGTGGTTTCCGGGAGTTGCCGCTCCGTGCCGGAAAGTTCGCCCGAACGGTCGCGGGACCCCCGGGCCCGCGCGCCGTGCGCTAGCGTGCGTCCGGCGCGACCACCGACAACGCCGGACGGGCCCCGCGCGGGCGTCGTCCCCGGAGAAAGGCCGAGACATGACCGACACCCCCGACGCCGACGTGATCGCCCTGGCCGGCAAGCTCTTCGACGCCGCCCGGGCCGGCGACACCGCCACCCTCGCCGCGTACGTCGACGCCGGCGCCCCCGCCGACCTCACCAACGACCGGGGCGACACCCTGCTGATGCTCGCCGCCTACCACGGGCACGCCGCCACCGTCGGCGTGCTGCTGGAGCGCGGCGCCGACCCGAACCGGGCCAACGACCGGGGCCAGACCCCGCTGGCCGGCGCCGTCTTCAAGGGCGCCGACGACGTCCTCGACGCGCTGCTCGCCGGTGGCGCCGACCCGTCCGCCGGTACCCCGTCCGCCGTCGACACCGCCCGGATGTTCGGGAAGGAGGCGCTGGTCGCCCGCTTCGAGGGCCGGTCCTAGGAGCGCCGGGGCCGGGCCGTAGGCTTGCGGCATGGAGAGCACCACCACCGGCGGACCCTTCGTGCACGACACCGAGGACGGCGGCATCGAGATCCGGATCACCGGCTTCGGCCACCCCGACGCCCGGCTCCTCACGGCCGAGGTCCAGCAGGAGTACGTACGCCGCTACGGCGAGGCCGATCTCACCGAGCTGCATCCCAAGCACTTCGAGGCGCCGGCCGGGCTCTTCCTGGTCGCCTACCTGGACGGCGAACCGGTCGCCTGCGGCGGCTGGCGGGCCAAGGAGGCGGCGCCGTTCGGCATCCGCGCCACCGACGCCGAGCTGAAGCGGATGTTCGTCCGGCCCCGGGCCCGCGGCCGCGGGCTGGCCCGGGTGGTGCTGCGCCGGCTGGAGCGGACCGCCGCCGAGGCCGGGCGCACCCGGTTCATCCTGGAGACCGGCACCGAGCAGCCCGAGGCCGTCGCCCTGTACGCCTCCGAGGGCTACGAGCCGATAGAGAAGTTCGGCCTCTACCGCGAGTCCGAGCAGAGCATCTGCCTCGGCAAGGAGTTCGGCGGCGCGTCCGGCGTCTGACCGTGGCCGCCGCCGGGTAGCCTCCCGACGGGTCCGACGGGCCCGCTCGGGAGGGACCGCGGGACGGGGGCGGAACGGATGACCGGATCGGTGCCGGCTGCCCCGCTCGCCGAACTCGCGGCGCCCGGAGGACCGCTGGACCGGCTGGTGGGCGCCGGGCTGCGCGCCGCCGGGACCGGCGGTGTCTGGTCGGCGGGCGACGCGGGCGGCGTCCGGGGGCGCGGCCGCGCCGGCGTGCTCGGCCGAGGGCCCCACGGCGCGCGGCCGATGGACCACGACACGGTGTTCGACCTGGCCAGCCTCACCAAGATCGTCGCACTCTGGCCGTGCGCCGGAGCCCTCCGGCAGGCCGGGCGCCTGCCGCTCGACCGGCCCCTCGGCGACTACTGGCCACCGGCCGCGGGCCGCCCCGTCGGCGCGGTGACGGCCCGTCAGCTGCTCACCCACACCGCCGGACTGCCGCTGCGCACCCGGTTCGCCGAGCTGTACGGCACCGACCCGGCCGCGATCCGCGCCGGGGTGCTCGCCGCCCCGCTGCACCGGCCGCCCGGCGTCGCCGTCGAGTACACCGACCGGGCCGCGGTGCTGCTCGGCCACCTGGTGGAGTCCCTGGCCGGTGCGCCGCTGGACGAACTCGCCGCCCGGCAGACCTGGCAGCCGCTCGGCATGGCCGACACCCGCTACGGCCCGCTCGGCCCGGATCCCGCCGGCCGCACCGCCCCCACCGAGTACGAGCGGAGTGCCGGCCGGGTGCTGTGCGGCGTCGTGCACGACCCCTCGGCGCGGCTGCTCGGCGGCGTCTCCGGCAACGCCGGCGCCTTCTCCACCGCCCGTGACCTGGAGCGCTTCCTCGCCGCGCTGCTCCCCGGGGCCGTCGGGGACGGCGCGGGCGAGAGGGGTGGCGGGGGCGAGGGGGGCGGCGCGGCCGCCGGGTCCGCGCTGCCGTGGGCCGGACCGTGGATCGCCGAGTCGCTACGGGTGCAGACCGGCGGACTGGCGCCCGCCCGGGGCCTGTCCTGGCTCTGCGCCTCCGGCACCGATCCGGCCGAGGGTACCTTCGTCCACTACGGCTTCACCGGCACCGCGCTCTGGGTCTCCCGCCGCCGCGGCCGCTGGGCGCTGCTGCTCACCAACAAGGTCCACTACGACCGGGACTTCCGGCCGCTCACCGAACTGCGCAACGCCTTCCGCCGGGCGGTCTTCGGGTAGGACCGTCCCCGGCGCGGCTGCGGGGCGCGGGGGCCTCGTCCGGGTCGCGCAGGAAGCCCGGCTCGCCGAGGTCGGCGAGGAAGTCCTCGATGCCGACCGTCCCGCCGTAGCTCTCGGCGTACCACCGGGCCGCCTCGGCGGGCCCGGCGCCGTCGACCAGCCGCCGCAGCAGGGCCGGGACGACGGTGCCCCCGGACCGGGCCCGGTGGCCGCGGTGGCGGCCGACCGGATCCGGCGGGGACACGTCATCTCCAGCAGGGGGAGTCCTGTACCCGATGCGTCGCGAACACGTCGGGTCCAGGGCGAGAACGGGTCGCGTACGGCGCCGCGAACACCCGGTGGGTGGCGGGGCGTCAGATCAGCGTGGACCAGTACGACCAGAACCGGTTGAGGATCAGCAGCGCGATCACCGCCGCCCACAGCACCGGCAGCGCCCAGTGGTAGCGCGCCGCCTCCCGGACCACCGGCCGCAGCCGGGGCCCGACCGGGATCACCCCGGAGCGCAGGTTGTGCAGCGTCGTGTACCAGAACAGCGGCACCACCGTCGCCCAGACCACCATGCAGTACGGGCAGAGCGCGCCGATGTCGTACAGCGCCTGGTCGATCAGCCAGTGGACGAACCCCACCCCGAACAGCGTGCCCGCCTGCAGGCCGAGCCAGAACCACCGGCGGTACGCGGCCCCCGCCAGCAGCCCCGCGCCGACCGCCGCCAGCGCGCCGAACGCGGCCAGCCCCAGCAGCGGGTTGGGGAAGCCGAACACCTCGGCCTGGTCGGTGCGCATCACCGAACCGCAGCTGATCACCGGATTGAGGTTGCAGCTCGGGATGTAGGAGGGGTCCTCCAGGATGCGGAGCTTGTCGAAGGTCAGCACCGCCGAGGCGGCCAGCCCGATCAGGGCGGCGAGCAGGACGAACAGCGAGAACGCGCGGCCCGCGCCGATCGGCGCCGAGGCGGGAGCGGGGGCGGGGAGGCGGGAGGAGGAGCCGGGCAGAGCGGTCGATGCGGTCATGGCAGAGCACTCCGTGGGTGAGGAAGGGGCCGGCCCGGCCGGGAATCGGCCGGGCCGGTGGTGCTCACTGCAAGCCCGCGGCCTGCTTCACCTGGGCGGTGAACTGCTCCGGCGTCACCGGGCGGTTGCCGCTGAACAGCGTCAGCGGCTTGCCGTCCACCTTCACCGTCGGGGTCCCGGTCACCCCGCTGTCGTTGAACGCGTCCGCGACCTTCTTCGCCCACGGCGCGTACGTCCGCTCGTTGACCGCCTTGACGAACGCGTCCGTCTTCAGGCCCGGCACCTTGTCGGCCAGCTCCAGCAGGTGGTTGACATCGCCGAAGGCGTCCTCGCGCTCGTCCGGCTGGTTGGCGTACAGCACGTCGTGGTACGCCTTGAACTTGTCCACGCCCTCGTTCACCGCGGCGCCGATCGCGGCCAGCGCGGTGCGCGAGCCCTTCCCGGTCAGGTTCTTGTCCAGGAACGCGGCCAGGTGGTACTCGACCTTGACGGTGCCCTCGTCCGCGAGCTTCTTGACGGTCTCGCCGTTGGAGGCCTCGAAGGTCTTGCAGACCGGGCAGCGGAAGTCCTCGAACACCTGGAGGGTGTGCGCGGCGTCCGGCTTGCCGTAGGCGATCACGGTGCCGTCGGCGCCGGAGGTGTTCGCCGGGACGACCAGCTGCGTCGGCTCGGCCGCCGCGGCCGAGGACTTGTCGTCGCCGGCCGCGCTGATGGCCAGTGCGGTGCCGCCGACCAGGGCGAGCGCGACGGCGGCCGAGACCGCGACGACGATCCGCTGACGGCGCTTGGCGGCCAGCTTCTCCTGGCGCTGCGCCTCCTGGATGCGCTCACGGGCGCTGATCTTCTGGGCCTGCTTGCGGGAGGGCTTCTGGTTGGGGTGAGCCATGCTCGGTCAACTCCGTGGTGGGGGCGCGCCGCAGGGCGCGCGGGGGTGTCCCGCTCCGGCGCGCAGCACGGCGTGCTCGGCACGGTGCGCGTCGGCAGGGGAGGGGACGGGGCGAGGGGTCGGAGTCGTGCGCCGCCCGCCACGGGACCTTCGCAGGACCGTCCTTCGTCGAGGAGCGGCCTTCGGGGGCTCGTCAGCAGGCAGGCGCGAGCAGCGGCGGGCCGCGGCGCGGTGCCGGGCTCAGCACCACGTCCTCGCGGCGCGGGCGGCGGCGGTCCGAGACCGGCAGCGGCACCCGCAGCACCGGCCGGGCCGGCGCCGGGACCAGCAGCACGACCAGCGCCCGCAGCGGCGCCGCGACGGCCTGGCGCAGCGCGCGCAGCGCCCGCCCGAGGCCGGACAGGGCGGCGTCGCCGAGCCGCAGCCAGGCGGCCGCGGCGAGCGCGATCACCAGGTGGACCAGCAGGAGCAGCACCTGGGTGGCGGCGGGCGCCAGCCGGCCGGAGTGGCCCAACTGGCCGTAGAACAGCGACGATCCGTCCACCGAGCCGCCGCCGCAGACCAGCAGGTTCATGCCGCGGGCCGGGAGGTCGCCGCCGAGCATCGGGCCACAGGTGGTCTGGCCCAGGTTGAAGGTCGTGTTGAGCAGCAGCTCGACCGGGACCATCACGGCCGCGATCTGCGGCAGCCGCCGCTCCCCGCCGGCCAGCGCGGCCGAGACCAGGAAGACCACCGCGGCGGCCAGGGCCACCAGGGTGAGCGGCAGCGGACGGCCGGTGATGAGGACCTGGCCCAGCGCGGACAGCGGCACGGCGAGCGCGGTGAACACCGCGGCCCGCAGGGCCCTCGTCGCGTGGGTGGAGGTCGTCGTCACGTTCGGGAGTATGTCACGGGCCTTACACCGGGCACGAGGGCGCGTCCCCGGTTGCGGCCGGATCCGGGCACTGGTTGTCCCGCATCGGTCGTTCGTTCGGGGAGCGGGGGCGGGGAGTTCACCGGAGCGATGGGTTTGACGGCTCGCGGGGCGGGTGAGGGACCGTCAGGCGCTGACGGTGGGGATGGGGCGGTCCGACAATCGGGCGATGGACTACGCCCCCGGCCCGGTGCCGTGGCCGGTGCCCTGGCCGTGGCCGTGGCCGTGGCACTGCCCGTCGCCGTCGGCCTCGCCGAGCCCGTCCCCGGCGGCCACGCCGACTGCCACGCCGACCGCCCCTCCGGCCGCAACGCCGGCTGCGACGCCGACTGCAACGCCGACCGTCGCGGAGGTGCCGTCACCGACCGCCGTTCCGTCCCCGGTGGTGGCGTCGGCCTCCCCGTCCGCCACCGTGGTCGTCTCGCCGGCCTCCCCGCCGGTGGTCTCACCGGCGGCCTCGCCGCACCTGGCGAGGCCGGCCCCGCCCCGGGCGCCGATCACCGTGCAGGCGGTGCCGCCGGTCAGCCCGCCCGTCCGGGCGCCCGTTCAGCCGTCTGCGGCGCCCGCCCCGGTGCAGGCCTCGCCGAGCTGGACGGCGCAGCCGCCGCCTCCGTCCCCGCTGCCCGCCCCCGGTCCGACGGCCACCGTCGCCGTCGTCGCGGCCGCGCCCCCGCCGGCCGTCGAGTCGCCCCCGGCCGGGCTCGAACCGACCGCCTGGACGGCCGTGCTCGTCCTCACCGTCCTGGTCCCGGCCGCCCTCGCGGCCGCCCTCGGCCACCACCACGCGACCTCCCGGAGCCGCCGATGAACCCCGCCCCTCTGTTGAGCGCCGCGGCGTGCGTCACCTTCGCCGTCGGCGCCCTCGCGGTGGCCCACCGCCTCCGCCCCGCCGTCCCCGAGGGCGAACCCCCGCCCGAACCCCACCCCGTGCTCTCCAGCATCGGCTCCGGCCTGCTGTCCGGCTTCATCCTGCTCACCGGCTTCCTGGTCGCCACCGGCTGGGCCGCCCGCACCACCGGCACCCTCCCGCCCCGGGGCCTCTACCTCGCCGACCTCGCCGCCGGCACCGCCGTCCTCCTCTACCCCGCCCTCGCCGGCCTCCCCTTCACCCCCCGCTACACCACCGCCGTGACCTTCTTCGCCGCCCTCGTCGGCTACACCATGTCCCTGGCCGTCCAACTCCGCCCCTGACCCCCGCCCCCGGGAGTGAAAAGTCGGCCGGGCCGACTTCCTGCGTCGGGTGTTCCGGTCGGTTCACGGGCCACGGTGGGTGTCCGGGTGGAGTGAAAAGTCGGCTGGGTCGACTTCCTGCTCCAGGCGCCGCGTCGTGGAGGGGTGGCTCGTGCCTGTGGGGGTGGGGGTGCGTGGGGAGCCGGCCGGGTTGGGTTCCTGTGTTTGGCCTGGCGTGTCTCTGGCGGTGGTGGTGCGGGAGGTCGGGTGGGTCGACCTTCCGCGTCGGGTGTTCCGGTCGGTTCACGGGCTGCGGTGTGGGCGGGTGGAGTGGGAAGTCGGGTGGGTCGACTTCCTGCTCCAGGTGTTTTGTGTCGTGGTGGGGTGGCTCCTGTCTGTGGGGGTGCGTGGGGGTCGGCCGGGTCGGGTTCCTGTGTTGGGCCTGGCGTGTCTTTGGTGGTGGAGTGGGAAGTCGGGTGGGCCGACTTCTCGTTCTGCGTGACGCCAGGGGGGCCGCCGCCCGGGCGGGGCTAGCCTGGAGGGGTGGTGGACGGCCCCGGGAGGGGGTGCAGGCGGATGGTCACCGTGGGCGAGGTGGTGCTCGGGCGGATCCGGGCGCAGGCCGAGGTGCTGGCGGGGCTGGACGAGGCGGTGCGGGCGGATCAGCCGGATGCGGTGCACCGGATGCGGGTCGCGTGCCGGCGGTTGCGCAGTGCGTTCCGCACCTACCGGAGGCTGCTCGCGCCGGGGGCCACGGACGAACTGGTGGCCGAGTTGCGGTGGCTGGCGGCGGCGCTGGGGCGGGCCCGGGACCGGGAGGTGCTGGGCGAGCGGCTGGCGGCGCGGGCGCGGGAGCTGCCCGCCGAGTGCGGGCCCGAGCGGGTCGCGGTGGAGCTGGAGCGCCGGGGCCGGGCGGAGCACCGGCGGGTGTGGCCGGAGGTGGTGGCCGCGCTGGACAGTCCCCGCCGCCGCGCCCTCGCGGACGGCCTGGCGGCGCTGCTGGCCGACCCGCCGCTGCGCGGCAGGGCGGCCCGGGCGGCCGGTCCGGAGCTGGCCCGGGTGGCCGCGCGGGAACAGCGGCGGACGGCGAAGCGGGTGCGGGCGGCGCTCGCGGCCGACGAGGAGCGGCCCGGGGGGCGGGACGGCGAGCGGGACGCGGCGCTGCACGAGGCCCGGAAGGCGGCCAAGCGGGCCCGGTACGCGGGGGAGACCGCGGTGCCGGTGGTGGGCCGCAAGGCGGAACGCTACGTGGAGCGGATGAAGGCCGCCCAGGATCTGCTGGGCGAGCACCAGGACGCGGTGGTGGCCTCGGCGGCGCTGCGGGAGCAGGCGGGGGCCGCGGAGGAGCCGTTCGGCTACGGCGTGCTCTACGGGCAGCAGCTGGCCGAGGCGGAGCGGGCCCGGCGGGCGCTGCCGGAGGTGTGGGCGCGCGCCGCGCGGCCGAAGCTGGCGCGCTGGGCGTGAGCCGGCCGGTCAGTCCTCGGCGGGGTCGAGTCCGGCGGTGCGGGCGGCGGTGCGGAGCAGCTCGCGCAGCATGGCGGTGCTGAGCCGGCCGGTGTTGGTGTTGCGCGGGCTCACGTGGTAGCAGCCGAACAGGTCCAGCGGCGGGCCGCCGTCCCGGGCCGGCAGGGTGACGTGGGCGCCGTGGCCGAACAGCGGCCGGGGCCGCGGGACGGTCCAGCCGGCCGCGTCGAGCGCGGGGAGCAGCGCCTGCCAGGCGAAGCCGCCGAGGGCGACGACGGCGCGCACGGTGGGGCGCAGGAGTTCGAACTCGCGGGCGATCCAGGGGCGGCAGGTGTCGCGTTCGGCGGTGGTGGGCTTGTTGTCGGGCGGGGCGCAGCGCACCGGATCGGTGATCCGTACGCCGTGCAGGGCCAGACCGTCGCCGTGGCGGACGGATTCGGCGCGGTTGGCGAGGCCGAGGCGGTGGAGCGAGGCGTAGAGCAGGTCGCCGGAGGGGTCGCCGGTGAAGATCCGGCCGGTGCGGTTGGCGCCGTGCGCGGCGGGGGCGAGTCCGACCAGGACGAGCGGGGCGTCGGGCGGGCCGAAGCCGGGGATCGGGCGGGCCCAGTAGTCCCAGTCCAGGTAGGCGCGGCGCTTGGTGCGGGCGGTCTCCTCGCGCCACTCGACCAGGCGCGGGCAGGCCCGGCAGCCGGTGACGACGCGGTCGAGGACGGTGAGGTCCGCGGCGCGGGCGGCGGCCCCGGCGGGGTGGCGCGGATGCTCCGGGTCGTCGGCGGGGTCCGGCGGGCCGATGGCGCCGGGCGGGCCGGTGGGGTCCGGCGGAACGGGGGACTGCGGCATGGCGACGATCCTAGGCGCGCGGGCCGGGTTCGCCCTGGTGCCGCCGGGCAGGCGTAGCGTGGGAACCGGTGGTTCCGGCGGCCGTCGGCCGGGCCGGGTCGGCGACGGCCGGGGCTCGCTGCTGCGCGAGGAGGCCGTCATGGTCGTCGATGTGGTGATCGGGGTCATTGTCGCGGTGCTGATGGTGGCGGCCGTGGTGGGCGGGCTGAGCCTGCGGGTGGTGCAGCAGTTCCAGCGGGGCGTGGTGTTCCGGTTCGGCCGGGTGCGCGAGGAGATCCGCCAGCCGGGGCTGGTCGCGCTGGTGCCGGTCGCGGACCGGCTGCGCCGGGTGAACGTGCAGATCGTGACGCTGCCGATCCCGGCGCAGGAGGGCATCACCCGGGACAACGTGACCGTCCGGGTGGACGCCGTCGTGTACTTCCGGGTGCTGGACCCGGTGAAGGCGATCGTCAACGTGCAGGACTACAACTTCGCGATCTCCCAGGTGGCGCAGACCTCGCTGCGGTCGATCATCGGCAAGAGCGAGCTGGACGATCTGCTGGCCAACCGCGAACCGATCAACCAGGGCCTGGAGTTGATGATCGACAGTCCGGCGCTGAGCTGGGGGATCGAGATCGACCGGGTGGAGATCAAGGACGTCGCCCTGCCGGAGGCGATGAAGCGCTCGATGTCCCGGCAGGCGGAGGCCGAGCGGGAGCGGCGGGCGCGGATCATCACGGCGGACGGCGAGTACCAGGCGTCCGCGCGGCTGTCGGAGGCGGCGGCGGTGATGAGCGCGACCCCGGCGGCGCTCCAGCTGCGGTTGCTGCAGACCGTGGTGGAGGTCGCGGCGGAGAAGAACTCGACGCTGGTGCTGCCGTTCCCGGTGGAGCTGCTGCGGTTCCTGGACAGCGCGGCCGAGACGCACCGGCGCGGTCTCGCGGAGCAGGGCGGTCCCGCGGAGCAGGGCGGTCCCGGCGCCGACGCGGCGGGTCCGGCCGCCGACGCGGTGGAGGATCCGGTCCTGCCCGGCATGGAGCAGCTCGAACTGCCGCCGCTGGAGGAGGTGCTGGAGCGTTCGCCGCTGGATCCGCCGGAACGCCGGGAGGGCGACGGCGGGACGGGGTAGCGGGCCCGGTGGCGGGGCCACCGGCACCGGACCACGATGGAGACGTGGGAGTGGCAGGCATGTCAGGAGGCCGATCATGACCAATGCGGGCGACATCATGCACCGGGGCGCCGAGTGCGTGCGCGAGCACGAGACACTCGCCGCCGCGGCCAGGATCATGAAGGAGCGCGGCGTCGGGGCGCTGCCGATCTGCGGCGAGCGGCAGAAGCTGCTGGGCATCCTCACCGACCGGGACATCGTGCTCAAATGCGTGGCCGAGGGCCTCGATCCGGCGCGGGTGACGGCGGGCGACGTGGCCCAGGGGCGGCCGATGACGGTGGAGGCGGACGAGGACGTCGAGCAGGTGCTGCGGGTGATGGAGCAGTACCGGGTGCGCCGGCTGCCGGTGATCAACCACCCGGAGCACGAGCTGGTCGGCATGATCAGCGAGGCGGACATCGCGCGCGGCATGCCGCAGGCGAGGGTGGCGGAGTTCGTGACGGCGGTCTGCGCCGAGGACTCGCCGCGCTCGAAGGAGGTGCTGGAGACGCCGCAGGGCGCGTGACGGCAGGGCGGCTCAGGCCAGCGCGTAGACCGCGGTGGCCCGGGCCGCGGCGTCCTGTTCGCCCTCCGCGGTCAGGGTGATGTCCAGGAAGGCGATCCGGCGGCCCAGTTTGGTGACCCGGGCGTGCACCAGGACGTCCCGTCCGGTGACGGCGCGCTGGAAGTTCGTGGACTGCTGGACGGTGGTCATCGGGCCGAAGCCGCCCCGGGCCGCCGAGACCGCGATCACCGACGCGGTGTCGGCGGCGGCCATCAGGGCCTGCCCGGAGAGCGCGCCGCCCTCCCGGGCCAACCGGTCCGACCAGGGCAGCCGCAGCACGGCGTGGTGCTCGCCGGTCTCGGTCACCGACAGGCCGAGCGCCTGCACCCAGGGGGCGAAGTTGTCGGCCAGGATCGTGTCCGCCTCGGCGGTGGTGAGGGTGGTCATCCCGCCATTGTGACGGCCCCGCCGCAGGGTGTCAGGGCGTCAGGGGCCCGGGGTGTCAGGGGATCAGGGGCCCGGGGGACCAGCGGCCGGCCGGCCGTCCGACGGGCGGCCGGAGCGCAGCGCCCGCTGCATCAGCTCCGCCAGGTGCAGGGCCCGGCGGCCGTCGGCCAGGTGCGCGATCTGGGTGCGGCAGCTGAAGCCGTCCGCGAGGACCACGGTGTCGGGCCCGGCCGCCCGGAGCTCCGGGAGCAGGACCCGCTCGGCGATCGCCGCCGACACCTCGAAGTGGCCGCGCTCGAAGCCGAAGTTGCCCGCGAGGCCGCAACACCCGGAGTCCAGAACCCGGTTGGCGACACCCATCCGCCGCTCCACCCGGCGGTCCGCCGCGCTGCCGAGCACGGCGTGCTGGTGGCAGTGGGTCTGGGTGACGGCGTCCACCGGCAGCTGCGGCAGCGGCGCGTCGGGCGCGTACTCGTCGATGAACTCGGCGAAGGTGCGGGTCCGTTCGGCCAGCGGGCGGCCCTCGGCGCCGAGCAGGCGCGGCACCTCCTCGCGCAGGGTCGCCGTGCAGCTGGGGTCGAGTCCGACGACCGGGGTGCCGGCGGGCAGGCCGGTGGCGGCGAGCGAGGCCAGGCTGCGCCGCATCACCCGCCGGGCGCCGGGGAGTTGGCCGGTGGAGTACCAGGTCAGGCCGCAGCAGACCGGACCGGCCGGCAGCCGGACGTCGAAGCCCAGGTGCTCCAGCACCTCGACGGCCGCGCGCGGCACCTCCGGCTGCAGGTGGTCGGCGAAGGTGTCCGGCCAGAGCAGGACGGGCGGCGCGCCCGCCGGGGCCGGGCCGGTGGCGGCGCGGTGGCGCCGGAACCAGCGGGTGAAGGTTTCCGGCGGCAGGACGGGCAGCACCCGGCGCGGGTCGATCCCGGCGAGCCGCTTGAGCACGCCCGCGGCCGGGGAGCGGGCGGCGGTGTTGACCAGGGCGGGCGCCAGCGCCGCGCCGCGCAGCCAGAGCGGCAGCCGGCCCAGCGCGTAGTGCGCGGCGGGCCGCGGCCGGTGCCGGTAGTGCTGGTACAGGAACTCGGTGCGGTAGGTGGCCATGTCGACGTGGACCGGGCAGTCGCTCGCGCAGCCCTTGCAGCCGAGGCAGAGGTCCAGCGCCTCGCGGACCTCGGCCGAGCGCCAGCCGTCCGCGATCGCCCCGCCGGCCGGGCCGCCGCCGCGCAGCATCTCGGCGAGCAGCCGGGCGCGGCCGCGGGTGGAGTGCCGCTCCTCGCCGGTGGCCATGTAACTGGGGCACATCACACCGGTGTTCGGGTCGACGCACTTGGCGACGCCCACGCAGCGGCGCACCGCCTTGGCGAGGCTGCCGCCGTCCTGCTCGTACGGCAGGGCGAGCGGCAGCGCGCGCACCGGGCCGGTGAACCGCAGATCGGCGTCGAGCGGGCGCGGGTCGACCAGGATGCCGGGGCCGAGCAGCCGCTCGGGGTCCCAGATCCGCTTGAACTCCCCGAACAGGGCGATGATCTCGGGCGGGTACATGCGCGGCAGCAGTTCGGCGCGGGCCTGCCCGTCGCCGTGCTCGCCGGAGAGCGAACCCCCGTACGCGACCAGCAGATCGGCCGCCTGTTCCATGAACTCCCGGAACACCAGCACCCCGTGCGGCTGGGCGAGCGGGAAGTCGATCCTCAGGTGGACGCAGCCCTCCCCGAAGTGCCCGTACGGGACGCCGCGCAGGCTGTGCCGGCGCAGCAGCGCGCGCAACTCGCGCAGGTAGTCGCCGAGGCGCTCCGGGGGGACGGCGGAGTCCTCCCAGCCGGGCCACGCCTCCCCGCCGCCGGGCAGCCGGGTGACGATGCCGGCGCCCGCCTCGCGCACGCCCCACAGCTGGCGCTGCTCGGCGGGGTCGGTGACCACGGCGGCGGTGGCGGTGCGTTCGCGCCGGACGGCGTCGGCGATCCGGCGGGCCGCGTCCAGCGCCTCGGCCGGGGTGGCGCCGCCGGTCTCCAGGAAGAGCCAGCAGGCGCCGTCGGGCAGCCGGTCCAGGGCGGGCGGCCGGGGGCCCGCGGCGAGCAGTGCGGCGATCAGGTCGGCGGCCATGCCCTCGACGGTGAGCGGGCCGAGCGGCAGCAGGGCGGGGACGGCGTCGGCGGCGGCCGTCTCGTCCGGGTACCCGGCCAGCACCAGGGCGCGCGCGGGCGGGTCCTCGACCAGCTTGACGGTGGCGCCGAGCAGCAGCGCGCAGGTGCCCTCGGTGCCGGTGAGCGCGCGGGCCAGGTGGTGGCCGTGCTCGGGCAGCAGCGCGTCCAGCGGGTAGCCGGAGACCCGGCGCGGCAGCGCGGGCATGCCGCGGCGGATCACCGCCAGGTTCCGGTCGGTGAACTCCTGCAGCCGGTGGTGGAGCCGTCCGGCCGGACCGGGCAGTGCGGCGAGCGCGGCGCGCGCGTCGGGGCCGAGCGGGCCGCCGACGGTCAGCTCGGTGCCGTCGGCGAGCAGCAGGTCCAGCGATTCGACGTTGTCGGCGGTGCGGCCCCAGGCCACCGAGTGCGCGCCGCAGGAGTCGTTGCCGATCATTCCGCCGAGGGTGCAGCGGCTGTGCGTGGACGGGTCCGGGCCGAACCGCAGCCCGTACGGGCGGACGGCGCGCTGCAGGTCGTCCAGCACGGTGCCCGGCTCGACCCGCGCGGTGCGGCGCCCGGGGTCGACGTCGAGGACGGCACCGAGGTGGCGGCGGAAGTCGAACACCACCGCGCCGGGCCCGATCGCCTGCCCGCCGATGCTCGTCCCGGCGCCGCGCGCGACCACCGGCACCCGGTAGCGGCGGCAGAGCGCGAGCGCGGTGCGCACGTCGTCGGGGTCGGCCGGTTTGACCACGCCGAGCGGCAGCTGGCGGTAGTTGGAGGCGTCATGGCTGTAGACGGTGCGCTCGGCCGCGCCGAAGCGGACCTCGCCGCGCAGCACGGCGGACAGCTCGCGGGCCAGGTCGGTCCCGGGGGCGGTGTCGGGGCGGCTCACGGGGCGGGTCCTCCCGGGCGGTGACGCGTACGGGCGAGGGGTGCGGCTGTGCCGATCATCGCAGCCGTGAGCGGCGGGCGGTACCGGGAAAGGGCTGGCCGGGCGCCCGGGGCGTCTGGCAGGGTCGAGGTCCATGATCACCGACCCTCATGACACCCCCCGCCCGTTCCTCGCCCACCTGCCGGTCGGCGAGCGCCTGCCGGTCCCCGAGGACGCCGCGCCGTCCTGGGAGATCTTCCCGTACGAGCCGTCCGAGGGCGGCGGGCTGCGGGTGCGGCCGCTGGACGCCCCCGAGCTGCCCGAACCGCCCCGGCACGGCGAGGCGGGACCGGCGGAGTGCGGCGAGTGCGGCCGCCCGGACGAGGACTTCGTCTGGACCGACGAGCACTGGCGCCTGCGGGCGTACGGCCGGCCGCACGGGCTGCCCGCCGTCCTGCTGCTCAATCCGCGCGGCCACCACGACCTGCTCGACCTCCCGCCGGCCCTGGCGGCCGGACTCGGCCCGACGCTCCAGCGCGTGGAGCGGGCGATCCTCGGGCTCGGCGGCATCGGCCGGGTGCACGTCAGCCGCTGGGGCGACGGCGCGGCCCACCTGCACCTGTGGCTGATCGCCCGCCCCGAGGGCCAGCGGCAGCTGCTGGGCTCCACCCTGCCGCTGTGGATGGACCTCCTGCCGCCGCTGCCGGACGACGTCCGCGCCGACACCCTGCGCCGGATCGCCGCGGCCCTCGCCGCCGACGGCGGCACCGCGCACGTCTGAGCCCCGCCGCCCGTGGGGCCGGGGCGGGCGGTCCGCCCCGGCGCCCGGTGCGCGCCCCCGGTGCCCGGTGCGCGCCCCCGGCACCCGGTGCGCGCCGCCGACGCCCGGGACGCCCCGGCCCTCAGCGGCGGCGGGCCGCCCCGGTGAGGGTGCCGGCGGCGATGTGGGAGAGCTTGGCGACCTCGAACGCCGGGTACGCGCCGCCCGCCAGCAGGGAGAACTTCACGCCCTCGCGGCCGGCCGGGCGGCGGTGGCCGGACGGCTGGAAGCGGCGGTGGTGGTCGGCGGCGCGGTGGAAGAACTGGGGGCGCTCGGCGCGGGCGACGCACCCGGCGAGGTCGAAGACGAACAGGTAGTGCCGGATCATCCGGGTGAACAGCGCCTCCCGGACGGCGTCCGGGGCGTCCAGCACGTCCAGCAGCGCGAAGGTCCGCTCGTACTGCTCGAAGATGTCGAAGCTGCTGCTGCCCGGCGAGCCGGTCGGGTGCACGGTCTCCCGGCGGCGCAGCTGCACGCAGGCGCGCGGCAGCACGCAGACCCGGCGGGCCGTCAGCATCGCCCGGTGCACGGGCGGGATCTCCTCGTAGCGGCCGTCGGGGAAGGCCAGGCCCTGCTGCAGCCAGTGCGCCCGGGCGATCAGGCGGTCCCAGGCCAGCGCGGGCGCGCCGAGCAGCTCCGGACGCTCCAGCGGGGCGAACACCTCGGGCCCGGCCCCGGCGAGCAGCGCCTCGGCGCCGCCGGGCCAGTCCCGCCCGCCGTGCCGGCGGGTGTGGCCGAACAGCAGCAGGTCGACCGGTCCGCTGCCGGCCAGCCGGTCGGCGAAGGAGCTCAGGGCGTCGCGGGCGAGCAGGTGGTCGGCGTCCAGGAAGAACAGGTACTCGCCCCGGGCGTGGGCGGCGCCCGCGTTGCGGCTGACGCCGACGCCGACGGCCGCGTCGAGGCGCAGCACGGAGACCTGGGGGTGGCGGGCCGCGTAGCGGTCGGCGAGCTGCGCCGGGCACTCGGGGGAGCGGTCGACGACCACCAGCACCTCGAAGTCGCGGAAGGACTGGGCGAGCAGCGAGTCGAGGCAGTCCGCCAGCTGTTTCTGCTGGTCATAGGCGGGGATCACGACGCTGATCAGGGGTGAGGGCATGACGCGGGAGCGTAGGAGCGCCCGTGAACGGTGGCAAAGCCCTGACGGTCCGTAGGTGGGGCATTTACCGTCAAATCGTACGGACGTACGCCATATCTTCACCGGCTGCTCCGGGCGCGTCCTCATCCCCCCCGGACCCGCTCCCGGCGCGCGGCCTTCCCGGGCGGCGGGCAGGCTGGAGAGGTCACCACGGCGGGACGCGGACGGAGGCGGGCCTTGGAACAGCTGACGCGGCCACCGCGGGTCGGTGAACTCACCGCCTTCCTGGCCCGGCTGACCACGGTGCTGCTGCGCAACAGCGGCGAGGGCGTCCAGGAGCTGGAGCCGGCCGTGGCGGGCGCCGCCCGGGCGCTCGGCGGCTCGGCGCGGCTGCTGGTCGTCCCCGAGGGCGCGGTGCTGACCGTCAGCGCCGCCGGCGGGACCACCACGGTGACGGTCCGGGCGTTCCCCGAGGTGTTCCGCCTCGACCAGGTGGCCGCCGTCCGGCCGCTGCTCGCCGACCTGGACGCCGGCCGGCTCACCCTGCCCGCGGCGGCCGGCCGGCTCGCCGCGCTCGACACCGCCCCGCCGCCGTACCCCTGGTGGGCGAAGGCGCTCGGGATCGTCCTGTTCTCGCTCGGCTTCGCCCCGCTGATGCAGCCCACCTGGTGGGAGATCGGCTCCACCGCCGTCCTCGCCTCGGCGAGCGCGGCCCTCGCGCTGGCCGCGGACCGCCGGCCCCGGCTGAGCCCGGTGCTGCCGCTGGCGGCGGCCGTCGTGGTCTCGGTGATCGCGCTGCTGGTCTTCGCCCGCACCCCGGCGCACGGCGGACCGGTGCTGATCATGCTGCCCGCGCTGTTCTTCTTCGTCCCCGGCGACTACCTGAGCGCCGCCACCGCCGAACTGGCCGCCGGGCACCTGACACCGGGCGCGGTCCGGCTGGTCTACGCGGTGTTCCTGCTGCTCCAGCTGTACGTCGGGATCCTGATCGGACTGGCCGTCACCGGCCGCGACCGGCACGCGCTGTTCGACGTGACGGCGGCCCAGGACCTGCCGCGCTGGGCGCTGTTCACCGCCTGGATCGTCTTCACCGCGGGCACCGTGCTGGCCTTCGCCGTCCCGGCCCGGTTCGGGCCGGTGCTGCTGCTCCTGGTCTACCTGACGGTGGCGGCCCAGACCCTGGCCACCTGGCTGGCCGGCGAGGTGGCCGGGACCTTCGCCGCCGCGGTCGTCCTCGGCGCCGCCGCGACGCGGCTCGCCGCCCGGCCGGGCGCGCCGCCGCGCCTGCTCCTGCTGCTGCCGGGCTTCTTCACCCTGACCGTCGGCTCGCTCGGCATGCGCGGCCTGACCGACCTGGCGGGCGGTCACCCCATCGGCGGATTCCGCGATCTGGTGGAGCTGGTCACCCTGGTGACGGCGATCGCGGTCGGCCTGCTGGCGGGTGAGGTGGCGGCGGCCGTGCGGCGCCGCCCCTGACGGGATCGTTCAGACCGTGCGGGCGGCCGCCGCGTGCGCCCCGACGGGTGCGCCGGCCAGCTCGCGGACGTACCGGTCGAGCGCGCTCCCGGGCGGCTCCGGCATCCGCCCGGCGTACCGGAAGCCGGCCCGCCGGGCCACCGCCGCCGAGGCGTGGTTCTCCGGGTCGACCCGGATCACGCCCTCGCGCGCGCCCTCCTGTGCCGCGTACCCGCACACCAGGTGCACCGCCCTGGTGACCAGGCCCCGCCCGCGGAAGGCCGGGTAGAGGCCGTAGGCGATGTTGACCTGCCCCGGGCCGAGGCACGGCATGGCGAACCGCAGGTCGATCGTGCCGGCGAGCACCGGCTCGGGCCCGGTCCGGATCCCGAACACCCGGGCCGGCCCCCGGTACACCCACTGCGCGGTGCACCGGCGCACGTACTCCTCGGTGCCCGCACGGGTGCTCGGGCCGCCGTTCAGCCACCGCACCAGCAACTCGTCCTCGCCCGCGAGGTGCGCGTCGATGTCCTCGGCCCGGAACGGGGTGAGCGTGACGACCCCGTCGGAGAGCCTCACCTGATCCATGGGTCCCACTCTCGCTCCCCGGACACGCCCGGGACCACCAGGATTTCGGCCGACCTGGATGCCGGTCGCACGGCCCGCGCGACGACGACGGCCCTGCGCGGCGGCGGGCGCCTACTGGCGGTCCGTGGAGCAGGACGTCGGTGGGGTGGACTTCTCGCGTCGCGTCGCTGCCGTCACGGGTGGGGCTGTGGGTCGGCGCGGGCTTGCGGCCTCAATCCGTCTGCGGGTTGGGGTAACGGAGCAGGAAGTCGGCCTGCCCGACTTCCCCCTCCGCCGGAAGGCACCGACCCGGCAAGTGGAACCGGCGCGGAGCGGGCACCCGGCGCACGCCGTCCGCCGCTACGGGGCGTTGCGGGCCGGTGGCCTGCCCGGAAGGCCGCGAGCCCGCGGGCGGAGGGCCTGGCGGGGGTGGCTCAGTACCAGTGGTGGGACTGCCAGAACGCCCAGGCGCCGCACGGGCTGCCGTAGCGGGAGTTCATGTAGTTCAGGCCCCACTTGATCTGGGTGACCGGGTTGGTGCGCCAGTCGGAGCCGGCCGAGGCCATCTTGGAGCCGGGCAGGGCCTGGACCAGGCCGTAGGCGCCGGAGGACGGGTTGGTCGCGGTGACGTTCCAGCTGCTCTCGCGGGACACGATGTTGTTGAAGCACTGGAGCTGGCCGGCCGGCACGATCTGGGCGGCGATCTCGCGCGGGCTGCCGGAGTACGACGGCTTGCTGTTCAGCGCGGAGCGCTCCTGCGAGCGGGAGGCGGCGGCCGCGGCGTCCGCCTTGGCCTTGGCGTCCGCCTGGGCCTTCGCCTCGGCCTCGGCCTGGGCGGCGGCCTGCGCCTGGGCGGCGGCGTCCGCCTCGGCCTGGGCCTGCGCCTGGGCCTGCGCGGCAGCCGCAGCGGCGGCGGCCTGGGCATCGGCCTGGGCCCGGGCGTCCGCCTCGGCCTGCGCCTGCGCCGCGGTGTCGACCACCGCGGCGGCGGGGGCCTCGGCGACGGCGGTCCCGCTGTCGGGGACGGCCAGGGCGGCGGTTGCCGCGCCCGCCACCACCAGGGTGGCGATCCCGGTGATCAGCGAGTTGCGGCGGGCATGGCTGAGCTGCATGAAGCGGACGATCCTTTTCCGTCGGGGTGCCGTCGGGGCGCGTCGGGCGCGCTCGGGGGGCAGCCGCGCTGCCCGGCGACGGGCCATTCTTGGCAGAGCCCGGCGGGGGCGGCAAAGCGCTCGGCTACGACGGGCGGTAGTGGAGCGGATGGCCCGGAACGGCGAAGCGCCCGGCCGATGGCGGGCGCTTCGTGGCGATTTGTCCGTTTCCGTGAATCGATGGTCGCACCGGCGGGCCGTCGAGGAATCGACGGTCCGAACCGGCCCACCGCCTGCGTCGTTGCGCTCCGGCGCCGCCCGGCCGCCCGGGCCGCGGCCCTACGGGCGGCGCACCGCGGACCCCGGCCGGGACGACGCCGCGCGGCCGGCCACTATCGGCGGCAGTAGACCGTCCGGCCCCTGTGGGAGGCCTCACACGCGGGCGGCGGCGGGCCGGACGCAGGGTGACGGGGCACTCACGCGCTCCGGTACGGATTGGGCTCCACCGGCTCCACCGGCTGCGCCGGGGCGGCGGCGTACGGGTTGCCGTCCACGGGCCGCCGCGCGCCGTACTCCGGCAGCTCCGGGACGGCCGCCGCGTCCGGCCGCTCGCCGTGCCCGCCCTGCTCGCCCTGCTCGCCCTGTTCTCCCTGCTCGTCGCCGTCCTCCGACGACGGCCGGGGCTCCTCCCCGACCGGCACCAGGTCGCGCGCCAGCAGCGTCGCGCCGGCCACCGCGCCGGGCATGGCGATCACCGTCACCAGCGGGACCAGGAACCCCAGCACCAGCGGCACGCCGAACCCGAGCGCCAGCCCGAGCCGCCCGCGCAACAGCCGCAGGCGTTCGCGCTGCGGCACCCCGCGCCGCTGCAGGCCGACCGAGGTCAGCTCCAGGGTGAGGAAGAAGCCGGAGACCAGGAAGCCCAGCACCGGCACCACGGTCTGCCCGACCACCGGGATGAACCCGGCCGCGAACAGCAGCACGCCGAAGCCGCCGGCCCGCACCAGGACGAAGAGGCTGTCCCGGGCCGCCACCACCAGCTCGCGCCAGAGCGGGACGTCCGGCGGGGTCGGCGCACCGCCCTCGGTCTCGTCGACCTTCTCGCACAGCGCCTCGTAGAACGGCTGGCCGACCAGCAGCGTGACCGCGGTGAAGGTGAGCACGGACAGCAGCAGCCCGCCGACGAAGACCACCGCGGCGAGCGTGGTGCGCAGCAGGTCCTGCCAGAGCGAGGACCAGGAGTCGGCGAACGGGGTGGCCCACTCGGCGATGTCCCCGGCCCAGCCGCCGAGGAAGAACAGCGCCACCGCGTAGCCGGCCAGCGTGATCAGCGCCGGGATCATCCCGAACGCCCACCAGCGGCCGTGCCGCCCCACCCACTTCTGGCCCTTGGCCAGGTACCCCATCCCCGCTGCAAGATCTCGCATGAGGGGAAAGAGTAGGGGGCGGCGCGTCGCCGGGTCATGTCCGCCGCGTCACGGAACGGCACCGGAAAGCGGCACCGGAAACGGGGCCGGGCCCGGGAGCCTCCGCAACGGCTCCCGGGCCCGGTGTCCGCGGGCGGTACTGCGGTCCGGCTCAGGATGCCGGAGCCACCGCCGCGGCCCGCCGCCGACGGCCCACCACGGCCGACGCCGCCAGCACGATCGCCGCGGCGACCAGCGACAGGTACATCTGCTTCCGACCGTCGGCATCGGTGAACATGTACACCACCACGAACCCGATCATGCCGATCGCGGCCCAGGTGAGGTACGGGTACAGCCACATTCGGACGGTCAGCCGCTCCGGGCTCTCGCGTTCGAGGATCCGGCGCATCCGCAGCTGGGAGAAGCAGATCACGAGCCACACGAAGAGCGCCACAGCGCCGGACGAGTTCAGCAGGAAGGCGAAGACGGTGTCGGGCGAGGTGTAGTTGAAGAACACCGCCACGAAGCCGAAGACCACCGAGGAGAGGATCGCCACCCGCGGCACGCCGCGCTTGCTGACCGAGGCGAAGGCCTTCGGCGCGTCGCCGCGCTGCCCGAGCGAGAAGGCCATCCGGGAGGCGGTGTACATGCCCGAGTTGAGGCAGGACAGCACGGCCGTCAGCACGATCACGTCCATCACCCGGCCGGCGCCCGGGATGCCGACATGCTCCAGCACCGCGACGTACGGGCTGCCCTTCACGGCGGCGGAGTCCCACGGCAGCAGGGTGACCACGAGCAGGATCGAGCCGAGGTAGAAGATCCCGATCCGCCAGATGACACTGTTGGTCGCCTTGCTGACCGCCCGCTCCGGGTCCTCGGACTCGCCGGCGGCCAGGGTGACGATCTCGCTGCCCATGAAGGCGAACACGACGGTGAGCATGCCGGTGAACACCGCGCCCACGCCGTGCGGCAGGAAGCCGCCGTGGCCGGTGAGGTTCTCGGCGCCGACCGCGTGGGTGCCGGGCAGCAGGCCGAACACGGCCAGCGTGCCGACCACCAGGAAGGCCGCGATCGCCACCACCTTGATCCCGGCGAACCAGAACTCGAACTCGCCGTAGGAGGCGACCGAGCCGAGGTTGGTGGCGGTCAGGACGGCCATCACGATCAGTGCGAAGGCCCACTGCGGCACGCCGGGCATCCAGTTGTTGAGGATCTTCGCACCGGCGGTGGCCTCGACGGCCAGCACCACGACCCAGAAGAACCAGTACAGCCAGCCGATGGTGAATCCGGCCCAGCGGCCGAGCGCCCGGTCGGCGTACGCCGAGAAGGAGCCGCTCTGCGGGTCGGCCGCGGCCATCTCGCCGAGCATCCGCATGACCAGCACGACCAGCACACCGGCCAGCGCGTAGGAGAGCAGGATGCCGGGGCCGGTGGCGGCGATGCCCGCGCCGGAACCGACGAACAGGCCCGCGCCGATCACGCCGCCGATGGCGATCATCGACAGGTGGCGGTTCTTGAGCCCGGCCTTGAGCCGGCCGTCGCCGCCGTGGCCGTGACCGGGGGAGCGGTCGTTCTTCGGGGGACCGGCCGGCGAGGAACCGGCCTGGGTGGTGGTGTCCGCACGCATCGTGAGGGTGCCCTGTGCCTTTCCGGCGCGGCCTGACCCTCGGCTCGAACGCCGGAGGGTGGGGGACGGATCCGCGCATTGCGGTGCAACCTAGCCGCTACCTCCGGCTATCGGAACAAGGCACCGGCAACTGTTCGGTGAGCGGACGCAAAAGGCCTGGTCAGGCCAGGTGGGAAGGTCACCCGGAAAGCTCAAATCTGACGCAGCGACAGCACGTTGGGGCCCCGTGGCGGGGTTTGTCAGGCGGCCGTCCATACTGTCCGCGTGATGATCGTCCTCGTGGTGCTCGGCGCCGTCCTCGTCCTGGCCCTGCTGACCCTCGTCCACTGGTACCTCTGGCGCCGGCTGGTGCGCGACGTCTCGGTGCCCGGCGGCGGCTGGCGCCGGACGGGCACGGTGCTGGCCGTCGCGCTGCCGCTGCTCTCGCTCGGCGCGCTGGTCGGTGGGCGGGTGTTCCCGATGGCGGTCCAGCGCTGGTTCGCCTGGCCGGGCTTCCTCTGGCTGGCGGTGCTGCTGTACCTGCTGCTCGCGCTCGGCGTCGGTGAGCTGCTGCGGCCGCTGCTGCTGCGCCTGCCGGCCCGGCGGGCCGCACCGGGCGGGCCGGGTGCGGCGGAAGTGCCGGGTGCGGCGGAAGTGCCGGGCGTACCGGACGCGCCCCCCGCGCCGGCCGCGGAGGAGGCCCCCGCCGGGGCGGGTGACGAGCCGTCAGCGTCCGTCGCCCCCTCGCCGGAGCGGCGGCTGTTCGTCGCCCGGGCGGTCGCGATCGGCGCCTCCGGCGCGGCGGCGGCCGTGGTCGGCACCGGGACCTACGGGGTGCTGCGCGGACCGCGGCTCAAGCAGGTCACCGTCCCGCTCGCCAAGCTGCCGGCCCGCGCCCACGGGTACCGGATCGCCGTGGTCAGCGACATCCACCTCGGCCCCGTCCTCGGGCGCGCCCACACCCAGCGGATCGTCGACACCATCAACGCCGCGAGGCCCGACCTGATCACCGTCGTCGGCGACCTGGTCGACGGATCGGTGCCGGAACTCGGCCGCGACGCCGAGCCCTTGGCGCAGCTGCGGGCCCGCGACGGCGCCTACTTCGTGACCGGCAACCACGAGTACTTCTCCGGCGCGGCGCCCTGGGTGGACTTCGTCCGCGAGCTGGGCGTCCACCCGCTGCAGAACGCCCGGGTCGAGCTGGGCGGCTTCGACCTCGCCGGCGTCAACGACATCGCGGGGGAGCGCGAGGGCGACGGCCCCGACTTCGGCAGGGCGCTCGGCGACCGGGACCCGTCCCGCACCGCCGTCCTGCTCTCCCACCAGCCGGTCACCATCCACGACGCCGTGCGGCACGGCGTCGACCTCCAGCTCTCCGGCCACACCCACGGCGGGCAGCTCTGGCCGGGCAACTACCTGGCGGAGCTGGCCAACCCCACGGTCGCGGGGCTGGAGCGCTACGGCGACACCCAGCTCTACGTGACCCGCGGCGCCGGGGCCTGGGGGCCGCCGGTCCGGGTCGGCGCGCCGTCCGACATCACCATCGTCACGCTGGCCTCGCTGCGGGCCTGACCCCCGCGCCAGGGCCGTCACGCCTCGGTCACCTCCAGCAGGACGATCCGCCCCGCGTCGGCCGGCCGCCCGGTGAGCCGGGCGGCCAGGACGGCCGGGATGTCGGCCTCCCGCGAGTACCCCGGCACCACCGTGACCTCGGCGCACCGCACCTCCGGCTCGCCGGCCAGCGCGTACCGCACCCGGTACGTCGTCGCGGCCGGCGGCGGGGCCGGCCCGGTGCTGCGCCCCATGCCGTCCATCCTCCCAGGGACGCCGGGCGGCATCCTGTGGCCGAACGGGGCAAACCCGGGCAGAGTGGATAGCCCCGGGCCCGGACCGCCCGGGGCGGCGCGACACCACCGGGACGGCTCCGGGAAGGAGCGACCCCCATGCAGACCACCTGGAAGGGGACGATCAGCTTCGGTCTGGTCTCCATCCCCGTCCACCTCTACTCCGCCACCAAGGAGCACGACGTCCCGCTGCACCAGGTGCACGCCCGGGACGGCGGCCGGGTGCGCATGAAGCGGTACTGCGAACGGGAGGAGAAGGAGGTCCCGTACGCGGAGATCGCCAAGGGCTACGAGTCGCCGGACGGCCGGACCGTCACCCTCACCGACGAGGACCTCGCCGACCTCCCGCTGCCCAGCAAGAAGATCATCGACGTGCTGGCCTTCGTCGACGAGGGCGAGATCGACCCGCTGATGTTCTCCAAGGCCTACTACGTCGGCGTCGCCGACAAGGCCGCCGCCAAGCCCTACGCGCTGCTGCGCGACGCGCTCGTGGAGTCCGGCCAGATCGCCGTCACCAAGATCGCGCTCCGGACCAGGGAGTCCCCGGCGGTGCTGCGGGTGCACGACGGCACACTGGTGCTCCAGACCTGCATCTGGCCCGACGAGGTCCGCCCGGCGGCCGGCATCGCGCCGGAGGAGAAGGTGACCGTGCGGCCGCAGGAGCTGAAGATGGCGCGCTCGCTGATGGAGACCCTCTCCGAGGACTTCGACCTCGACCAGCTCCACGACGACTACCAGCAGGCGCTCCAGCAGGTGATCGAGGCGCGGCTGCAGGGCGTCGAGGTGCCGCACGAGGAGGAGGCGGGGGCGGCGCCGGACAACGTCATCGACCTCATGGAGGCGCTGCGCAGCAGCCTGCGGCAGGCCAAGGACGCCCACCCGGGCCGCACCCGGGCGGACGGCGCCGGGGAGGCCGGGGAGCCCGAGGGGCCGGCCGGGGAGCCCGCCGAGAAGAAACCGGCTCCGCGCAAGCGGGCCGCCGCGAAGAGGACCACGGCGGCCGAGCCGGCCACCACCGCGAGGAAGACCGCGAAGTCCGCCGCGAAGAAGACCACGACCCGGAAGACCGCCACTCCCCGGAAGGCCTCGTGACCTCCCCTGACACCCCCCGGAGGCGATTGCCGATGGACCTCATCACCTACAAGGCCCTGGACACCGGCCCCGACGCGCCGGAGCACCCGAGCTGGGCGCACCGGGCCCTGCACTGGCTGTGCAGTCTCACCCCGACGGCCGTCGTCTTCATGGTCGGCCTCTCGCTCGGCCTCGGCGCCGTCGCCTCCCAGGTGACCTGGCTGCCGATGCTGGTGGTCTTCAGCATCGTCTGGGGCGCCACCCTGCTCGCCCTGGCCGGCGTGTTCGTCCGCTGGCGGACCTCCCTGCCGGGCCGGCACCGGGCGGCGGTCGCCTGACCCCGCACCGGGCGGTGTCCCCGGCCCCGCACGCGCGGGACCGGGGACACCGGCGCGGGCTCAGCCCTTGAACAGGTTGTGCCCGACGTCGGGGGGGACGATCTCCTTCACCGGCACACTCGTCCCGTCGGGGACCCGCGCGCCGGGCACCGGCTCCCCGCCCTCGCGGTGCAGCAGCACCACCCCGTCCTCCGCCCAGACCTGCCGGTACCCGTGGGCGAGCAGCAGCCCGATCCGCTCGGCCTGCTCCTGCGAGGTCTGGAACGGGAAGGTCCGGGTGTCGGAGCGGATCAGGACCCAGTCGCGCCCGCGCGGGGTGGCGTCCACCAGGACGACGTCGGTGCGGCCGACCAGCCGGGGGACCACCTGGTTGTCGGCCTCCACCAGCGCGCCGTCCGGGATCCGCGCGGCCCCCCGGACGAGGGCGGCGTTGCTCGCCGAAGGGCGCCAGGAGGCCGGCGTCAGCAGGCTGAGGCCGCCCAGCAGCAGGCTGCACACCAGCGAGCCCGCGACCACCGCCGTGCCCAGGCCGTGGGCGGCGCGCCGGTGTGCCCCGCCCCGCAGGTACAGCCGGCCGAGCACCTCCAGGACGGCGGTGAGCAGTACCGGCCAGAGCAGCGCGTCGTAGTGGTGGGCGATCGACCAGTGGTTGGGGTTGTCGGAGAGCACGCGCTCGGCGAGCAGCGGCAGCAGGCAGAGCGTGGTCGCGGAGCGCAGCGGCAGCAGCAGCAGGGTGCCGAACAGCCAGAGCAGCAGCAGTGGTTTGACGGGGGCGTCGGTGGCGGTCCGGAGGAGCAGCAGAGGGTCCCCGAGCAGATGGGCGAGCGCGCTGCGGGCGTCCGGGCCGATCGGGCCGTACACCCAGTAGTAGTCCGGCTGCCCGCCCATCGCGGGGATCAGTCGGACGATGGCGAGCGCCGAGGCCAGCGGGCCGCCGACGAGCAGCGCGGCGCCGAGGGCGAGGCCGCGGCGGTCCCCGGCCCGCTCGCCCCGCCGGTCGCCGCGCGGGCGGTTGCGCCAGAGCAGGACCAGGCCGTGGACGCCGACCAGCAGGCCGAGGTCCTCCTTGGTGGTGCAGAGCAGGGCGGCGGCGAGGGCGGCGGTGCCGTAGCGGCGGGCGAGGCCGCGTTCGAGCATCAGCAGGATCAGCGGGACGGCGAAGGCCACCTCGTGGAAGCCGCCGCGCCCGGCGGCCAGGAGCGGCCAGCCCAGGCCGTAGACGAGGCCGGCCAGGTCGGCGATCCGGCCGACGGCCCGGGGGTCCGCGGTGGCGTCGGTGCCGTCGGTGGCGTCGGTGCCGTCGGCACCCACGCCCCCCGCGTGCCCGGCGGCGGGGGTGCGCGTGGGGGGCCCGGTGAAACAGTGCACCCCCAACCCCCCGAA